>NZ_JBOHGB010000065.1:0-36146 GCF_050699935.1 Actinophytocola sp. | reverse complement strand
AAGATCTCGGACACGATGCCGAAGAACGGCAGCGCGACGATGTAGACCTCGGGATGGCCGAAGAACCAGAACAGGTGCTGCCAGAGGATCACGCCGCCGTTGGCCGGGTCGAAGACGTGCGCGCCGAACAGGCGGTCCGCCAGCAGACCGAACAGCGCCGCGGTCAGCAACGGGAACGCGATCAGGATCACGATCGAGGTGATGAAGATGTTCCAGGTGAAGATCGACATCCGGAACATCGTCATGCCCGGCGCGCGCAGGCACACAACTGTCGTGATCATGTTGACCGCGCCCAGGATCGTGCCCAGCCCCGACAGGATCAGCCCGGTGATCCACAGGTTGGTGCCAGGCCCTGGCGTGTATACGACATCCGCGAGCGGCGTGTAGGCCGTCCACCCGAACGCCGCCGCTCCACCGGGTGTCAGGAATCCCGACAGGACGACGAGGCCACCGAACAGAAAGACCCAGTAGCTGATCGCGTTCAGGCGGGGGAACGCCACGTCGGGTGCGCCGATCTGGATCGGCAGCACGAAGTTCGCGAAGCCGAACAGGATCGGGGTCGCGTACAACAGCAGCATGATCGTGCCGTGCATGGTGAACAGCTGGTTGTACTGCTCCTGGGAGAGGAACTGCTGCCCGGGGAAGGCCAGCTCGGAGCGGATGAGCATGGCCATCGCGCCACCGATCATGAAGAACGCGAACGCCGTGACCAGGTACATCACGCCGATCTTCTTCGGATCGGTCTCCCGGGACAGCTGCAGCAGGTACGAACCCTTGGCTGTCGGGCGCGCCGGATACGGTCGCGTGGCGATCGGCTTCGGGACTACTGCCGTCACCGCGACACCTCCAGGATCACCCAATTAAGTGGACCTAATAGTCCGTATTGCACTCGCCCATCGAGATAATGTCAAATGGTGCAGAACGGCACTAGGCTGGTGGACGCGGACGAACTGGACCTCGGATACCAGAGGAACGCGTCGGCTCCCGACTCCGCACCCAGCTTCTGGCCGAAGGGTCCCGGATTCCGTGCGATTGGCTGACACTGCCGCGACCCGAGTCGCCCAGGGCCTATCGTCCGGACTGTCCGCCGACGGGACCGGCTGCTGCGAGGAGACGCTCCAGTCCCTCGACGACATGTTCGACGACGCCTACGAGCCGGCGAGGCGATCGCGCCGGAAGCAAACGTGCCGGAACTCACCACCAGGGTCGTCGCCGCGCTTCAGGGCGGCATCCTCCTGGCCAGGATCTCCCCCGACCCCCAGTCCTGGCCATCGGATTGACCAGGCATTGGACCACCTGCCGCGCCGTTGTCGAGGATGAACTCAACGGCGATCCGCCTCAACGCCAACCGAAGGTTGGACCAGATCGCGTGCCGGCTACCGGTACCGGCCGTCAAACCGGGAGCCGCGGTCGACTTCGATGAACCGCAGGCCGACGATCGTGCCGTCGGCAACGATCCAGCGCAGGTCGTAACAGGCACGGTAGGTCGGCGGCCAGAACGAGCAGAAGCGGCCGTCGTCGTCCAGATACCACGTGCCGGTGGTCGGCCGACCGTGCTCGACGTACGTGGTGGCACCGCCGGGCTCGAAGCGCTGTGTGGCTCCGTCGTCGTATACGAACTCACCGGCTGTCAGCGCCTTGGCGATGTGTTCGGTCCCCACCGGTTCACCGTCCTCGGCCTGCAGGCCTTCTAGTGATGTGACCACCCGCTCCTCCTGTCGCCGCCGCACAGCCCGACCAGAGTGGACTATATAGTACAGATATGGTGTGTCGTGCCGGGTGCGCCGGTCCGTTGGCCAGGGAACGCCGGATCGGAGCGCAAACGCCATGGCGTGACTCACGGTTGCTCTCCGAGCTCGACAGCTCACGGGCGATCTCGCTCGTGTAAGCGCCGTCGGCGACGAGCCGGAGCACGTTCACCTCGCGATCGAAGAACCCGGCGGTGTTCATCCCGAGGGGTGCCAGTACGTCTCGCTGCGTGCGCCGAACGAGCTCGAGACGGCCGAGGCGGTCGGCCGACCTCACGCCCTTCCCACACCCGCCGCGACCACGGTGCCGCTGACTCGTCCCGGCGTCGCCGCCCGGTCGAAGATTCCCACCACCCCGCATTCGACGTGGGTGAGCAACGGCAACTCTTTCGATACGCGATCAACACGCCCTGCGCGAGCTGCGCGCCGGGCCGTGCCGCCCAGGTCGGCGATGCAACGGTTGGCGCGATGACGGGGGCAGGCTCGCGGCTCGCCGTCACCGGGCAGGATCCAGGGTCTCCTACGACGAACGACCACCAAGGACTGGGCTACACGGTGATCGCCTTGGTCACCAGCGACCGCAACGCGGGGACGACCTCGGCCTCGAACCAGGGATTCTTGGCCTGCCAGCGGAAGTTCAGCGGCGACGGGTGCACGAGTGGGATCATCGACGGCAGGTACTCGGCATAGGCGCGCACGGTCTCGGTGAGGCTCGGCTTGATCCGATTACCCAGGTAGTACTTCTGGGCGTACCCGCCCACCAGGATCGTGAGGCCGAGATCCCCCAGCTCGGCGAGGATCCGCTTGTGCCAGAGGTCCGCGAAGTCCTTGCGCGGTGGTAGGTCGCCGGACGTGCCTTTGCCCGGATAGTAGAAGTCCATCGGGAGGATCGCGAACAGGCTGGGATCGTAGAACCGCTCGTCGTCGACGCCCAGCCAGGTCCGCAGCTTCACACCACTGGCGTCGTTCCACGGCACGCCACTCTCCTGGGCCTTCCGGCCGGGCGCCTGCCCGATGAGCGCGATCCGGGCGCCTGGTGTCACGGAGTAGATCGGCTCATAGCCGAGTTCGCGTGCCCAGGCGTTGGACTCGTGCTCGACGATCTCAGCCCGGATCCGGTCGAGCCTGTTGGTCACGATTCCCTCCACGGTGGACCGTCAAGTCCAGTCACGGCATCCTAACCCTCACCGTGGTGACTCGTCGCATTGCCGCCGGGACGCATCTGAATCGTTTGTTTGGACCTTGTGGTTCAGTTATGCTGCGCTTCGACTCAGGAGGTGTCGATGAGTGTCGTCAGCAGGGGGTTCCAGGGGCGCCGCGAACGCGTCACTCCGGACCTGCCTCCCGGCCAGTACCTGACCCGTGACTTTCCGGTGCTGCAGGCCGGCCCGACGCCGCGTGTCGATCTCGACACGTGGCAGTTCACGATCAGCAACGAAGCTGGCGCGAAGTGCACCTGGTCGTGGCGGGAGCTGCTCGCCCTGCCGAGTGAGACGCCCACGGTCGACATCCACTGTGTGACGCGGTGGTCGAAGCTGGGCACGACGTGGCAGGGCGTGTCCCTGGACGCGCTGTTCGAGGACGTCGAGACGGCCGCCGACTTCGCGCTCGTCCGCTCCTACGGCGGCTACACCACCAACATGCCGCTCGAGGACCTGCTCGACGGCAAGGCGTGGATCGCCTACAGGTTCGACGGTGAGGACCTGAGCGGTTCGCACGGCGGTCCGGCGCGCCTGTTGGTGCCGCACCTGTACTTCTGGAAGTCGGCGAAGTGGGTCACCGGCATCGACCTCCTGAACGAGGACGAGCCGGGGTTCTGGGAGCAGCTCGGCTACCACGACTACGGCGACCCGTGGCGCGAGCAGCGCTACACCGATGACTGAGCCCGCGACGATCACCCGGCTGCGGCTCGGCTGGCTGGTCGCGACCGCCGTGGAGATCCGCGAGGTGACCCCGACCGCGCGCACGATCGTCTTCGACGTTCCCGGCTGGCCCGGCCACGCCGCCGGACAGCACGTCGATATCAGGCTCACCGCACCCGACGGCTACACCGCGCAGCGCAGCTACTCCATCGCCTCCCCGGCTGGCGGCGGACGCGTCGATCTGACGGTGCAGCGTATCCCTGACGGCGAGGTCTCCCCGTACCTCGTCGACGAGCTGCGCGTCGGCGACCAACTCGAGATGCGCGGCCCGATCGGTGGCTGGTTCACCTGGCGCGGCACCGAACCCATGCCGGTCCTCTTGGTCGCGGGTGGTTCGGGCATCGTTCCGATCATGGCGATGGTCCGGCAGCGGGCGCGCGTCACCGACCCACCACCGTTCACGCTCCTCTATTCCGTACGCACCCCGGCCGACATCTACTACGACGCCGAGCTGCGATCCCGCCCCAGCCTGGACATCAGGATCCTGTTCACGCGCAAGGCGTTCGGCACCAACCGCCCGGCGGGGCGGATCGGACCGGACGATCTCGCCACGGCCCGGCCGCCCGGGATGGACGCGCGCACCTACATCTGCGGCCCGACCAGCTTCGTGGAGACGGTCTCCGTGCTCCTCTTGGCTCAAGGACAGAACCCCGACACCATCCGGACCGAACGCTTCGGACCGAGCGGAGGACAATGATGAGCACGATCTCGGACGGCGACCGCATCTACGACATGGCCGGCGATCACATCGGTGACTACATTGACGGCAACGGCGCGGGTGGCCCGTTCGGCGAGGCACTCGGCATCGACGTCACGACCACCGTCCTGACCTGCGCACACTGCGGCCGGGCCAGCCTGTTCGCCGAGACCCACGTCTACGCCGGCGCCGGCCTCGTGGTTCGCTGCCCCGGCTGCACCTCGGTCCTCGCCCGCCTCGTCCGTACCCCGACCGACGCATGGCTCGATCTGCGCGGCGCACTGTCCGTACGGATTCCACTCGCCGCCGGGGGCCCGCGGTGAGAGACGACATCGACAACGACTCCGGCCTGCTCGAGCCCGACGAGAGCCTCGATGACCGCGGGATCGCCGACGTGCTCGACGAGGGCTACTCGCCGCCGGAGCGTCCCGTCGCCGTCTTCGACTGGGGTGTCACGGCCCGAGAAGCGGGCGACCACGAACCCCTCACCGGCAGACTCGCCAGGGAGATACCGGACGCCGCCCTGGGCGAGGAGGGCGACGGGATCGGCGACACCAGCGACACCGATGGTGAGCCCTACGACGGCGAGGTCGGCATCACCCGTGCCGGACGCCTCGTGGAGGGCGCCGACGAGGACGCCCCGTACGCCTACCTCTACGCGCGCGACGTCGGCATCGACGGCTCCGCGGCATCCGCCGAGGAAGCGGCGGTGCACATCGTCGGCGACGACCCCGAATGAACAATCCCAAGACCTAAGGAGACGGCGTCACCATGACCAGCACTGCTACCTCGTCCCGCCGTGACAACGTCGAAGGCCTGCGTTTCATCGGACCCGAACGGCTCGCGCGGAACCTCCAAGCCATCCTCGTCGACCTGATCGAACTGCACCTGCAAGGAAAGCAGGCCCACTGGAACCTCGTGGGCACCAACTTCCGCGATCTGCACCAGCAGCTCGACGAGATCATCGACACCGCCCGCGAGGCCAGCGACACCATCGCCGAGCGCATGCGGGCTGTCCGCGCCGTCCCGGACTGTCGCTCGGACACCGTCTCGGCGACCACGACGCTGCCCACGGTCCCAGCCGGCGAAGTATCCACAACGGACGTGGTGGCACTGGTCGGCGACCGTCTCATCGCGACCGTGGCCACGGTGCGCCAGGCGCACGACGAGGTCGACGCCGACGACCCGGCCAGCGCCGACCTCCTGCACGCTGTCATCGACAACC
Source organism: Actinophytocola sp. (assembly GCF_050699935.1). Lineage (NCBI taxonomy): Bacteria > Bacillati > Actinomycetota > Actinomycetes > Pseudonocardiales > Pseudonocardiaceae > Actinophytocola > Actinophytocola sp. The sequence goes on along the minus strand of NZ_JBOHGB010000065.1, from coordinate 30,554 downwards.
TGGAGAAGTACGTGTGGATGGTCAGCGCCGAACACCAGCAGGCCTGATCACCCGGCCCTGCTCACTCCCCGACTTGGTGGTCGTTCGCCACCCGCTCGTTCGTTGTGGCTTGGGCGGGCCGAAACGCCCGCGTGATCATGTGCCGGTGCCGCTCGGGCACCAGATCCCCCAGCTCGTCGTGTCGTGCGAGGAAATCACGGACGAACGGGCAGCGCGGGACAACTGAACGACCCGCCGCACGGAGGAGGTCGAGCACCGCCACGGTCATGGCCGTCGCCACACCCTGACCCCGCCAGGCCGGCTCGGTCACCGTGTGAACCAGGAACGTCTCGTCTCCGTTGTGTCGGTAGCTGGTGTACCCAACAAGCTCACCATCGCCGTTACGTGCCTCGAACCGCCCCGATGCCGGGACGTCACCGACCACCACCACCATGCCGTCCGCGGTCGCCCCGGCGCTCTCCCCCAATGACTCCCGTGATTCGTGCATGCTCATGATCGACCTTCCATCACTCAATAAGGACTATACAGTCCAACATAGTCCAACCATCATGCATTTGTCCGGACGATCATTGCCTATAGTGGACCTTGTGGACCACCCTGGCCAGGACGGCGGCCGTGCCGACGAGCGTCCGACAGGAGAGACCGTCGAAGCCAGGCTCGGTAGGCTGCTCGCGATTCAGGAACCATTGCTGAACAACCTGCACTCGGTACGGGACCTCGTCCAATGGCGGGACGAGGTGGTCCACCTGGAGCAGAGGCGCGACGACGGGATCCGTCCGCTGGGCGACCTGGCTGAGCTGCTCGCCGACGGTGACGAAGCTGGACCGTCGGCGGTTCGCGCGGGCTTCGCGGCATGGGAGTCGCTCCTGGCGGGCGGAATCACCCGGGTTCGGGACAGCGGCGAACTCGCGGCGGATGCCGATCATGAAAGGCTCGCGACCGGCCTGATGGCCGCGCTACAGGGTGGTCTGCTTCTCGCCCGCACCACCCGCGACGTGCGACGGTTGGAGGTGGCCCTGGACATAGCCCTCGGCTACGTCCGCGCACACGCCGTCACGCCGTGAGGAACGACCTCACGTGGTCAAGCGCCATATCGAGGGCGATCTCCATGGGCTTGATGTCATGCGCGGTCTCAGCGAGGAGGTACCCGCCTTGCAGGGCGGCCATCAGACCCGTGGCCAGCTTCTCCGGGTCGGCATCCGGCTTGAGCACCCCGCTGTCCTGCATCCGCCGCAGGCCGGCGGCGAGCAGCCCTTCCCATTCCACGAACGACTCGGCGAGCGTGGTGCGGGCCTGGTCGTCCTGGTCGGCGAGCTCGCTGGCCAATGAGCCGAGCGCACAGCCGTAGGCACCGTTCTGCAACGAGTTTCGCTGCACCAGCGCGTCGCGCCAGCGGACCAGACCGCGGAACGACTTCAAGCGCTGAAGGTAGCCGCGTTCACGCTCGAGGACCTGCGCGGCGCGCGCCGCGACGACGGCGCGGACCAGGTCCTCCTTGTCCGGGAAGTGGTTGTAGAGCTGGGACTTGCTGGTATTGCTCCCGGCCCGGACGTCGTCCAGCGTGGTCGTGTTCACGCCCTTCACGTACATCAGCTCGACAGCAGCCGCCACGATGCGCGCGCGGGTGGCGGCCCCACGTGGCGTCAGTTTCCGCCCCGGCTGTGCGTTCTCCAGCCTGCTCACAGGCCTCAGGCTACCCTGTCTGATCACAGCCGCCGCATGGACTACACGGTCCCGCTCGGCCACGGGTCTGCCACTAGCTCGGCCCCCTTTGTCATCACTTTAAGTGGACCATGGAGCGCATTTGTACCGGAAATGCGGTGGGCTGGATGCGCGGTCGAATCGACATGACCATGGACACTCGGCTGGGCGAGCTGACTCTCGTCGCCGACCACGGTGAACTGACCGGCATCTACTTCCCGTACCAACGGTCCCGTGCTGATCTCGCGACGTTCGGCGAGCGGTCCGACCCGGGATTCGAGGAGATCACCCGCCAGCTCGCGGCGGTCGAGACGAGCCGATCGGTCACGAGCGCCACGCTACCCAGCCCCGCGGTTGTTACAGAACCAGAACACATCGTGATCACGGCGGGGGAGGGACGGGCTGCTGTGTTGCCGGGCTGACCTCCGGATGTTGGACACGGGTTACGCGGCTTGAGGACGTGTCCGAGGTAGGAATGACGGCGGCGGGTGTCGTAGCGGTGCAGCCAGCCGAACACGGCTAGGCCGTGTTCAAAGCTGGGAGCTGGTGTGTTGTTAGTGGGCGTGGTCGCAGCAAGTGCCAGCCGACCAGAAACACCAGGCGGTCGAGCTGCTCGCCAGTGTGCACTTCGGGTTCTCTCGCGTCGGGTTCGAGGGATGACGCCGAAGCGCCGAAAGCCACGGGGCGAGTCGGTGCCGTCTTCCGAGCAGGACGAGGCTGAAGTCGTCCGTGCGGTACTGACCAGGCGGGAGATCGGTGTCGTCACGTCCGCGGCCGCCGAACCGCGCGTGATCACCGCCATGCACCCCTCCTCCTGTGGCCGGGCGGCCGCAATCCCACCGCCACCCGTGCTTCCACTCGGCCGGTGGATGCCGATGTGGTACCCACCCATGGCGACGTCATCGTCAGCGAGGGACCCGGTGATGAGGTTCTCCGCGGTGAGGACGTAGTCGCCCACAAACCGGTGTAAATCAATTGGACTATCCCGTCCAGAGAAGACTGGCGTGGCATCGATCGGCAAGCCTCCGCCCGGCCATCAGTGTTTTGGAGCAGCAGTGCGCCTGACGGTCGTGGCGGTACGTCCTCATCTGGCCGGGTGCCTCTGTACCGGTACCATAATGGACGATATCGTCCACAGAGTGTGGCGGCGAGGACTGGATACCGGGAGGTGCCGGATGAAGGCGATTGTGGTGACGGATCAGGCCGCGGGAACGGCCGGGATGACGCTGGCGGAGCGGCCCAAGCCGGAGGCGGCGGGGAACGACGTCCTCGTCGAGGTTCATGCGTCGGGATTCACGCCGGGTGAGCTGACGTGGCCCTCGAACTGGACCGATCGCCTAGGCCGCGACCGGACGCCTTCGATTCCCGGCCACGAGCTGGCCGGAGTGGTCAGCGCCCTCGGGTATGGCACGACGGGGCTGTCTGTGGGACAGCGGGTGTTCGGCCTCACGGACTGGACTCGCGACGGCACCCTGGCGGAGTACGCGGCCGTCGAGGCGCGTAACCTCGCGCCGCTGCCGGGCGACATCGACTTCACGGTGGGCGCGAGCCTGCCGATCTCGGGCCTGACCGCGTGGCAGGGACTGTTCGAGCACGGCCGCCTCCGGGCGGGGCAGAGCGTCCTCGTGCACGGTGCGGCCGGCGGAGTCGGATCGATGGTGACGCAGCTCGCCCGCGAGGCCGGCGCCTACGTCATCGGCACCGGACGCACTGCCGACCGGCAGACGGCGCTCGACTTCGGCGCGCAGGAGTTCGTCGACCTCGAGAACGACGCACTGGAAGACGTCGGCGGAGTCGACCTGGTTTTTGACGTCATCGGCGGAGACATCAGGAAACGGTCCGCAGGCGTGATTCGAGCCGGAGGAACGCTGGTGACCATCGCCGGCCCGCCGGAGGCGCGACCCACCGATGGCTTGGCCATCGACTTCGTCGTCGTGTCTGACCGTGCTCAGCTGGGCGAGATCGCCCGGCGGGTGCGAGACGGACGACTACGGACAGTCATCGGAAACGTCGCGACCCTTGACGACGCCGTCGCCGCCTTCAATCCGACCGAGCGGGTCAAGGGAAAGACGATCATCCGCGTTCGCCCGTAAGGACTCCGGGACGCGATCGCCGGGCGGCAGATCGGCACAACGAGCCTGGCGCTCCCCGAGCAACAAGACATAGCCAGCGAGTCGAGTCAGCGCGGAACGTAACGCAGACCCAAAGTGCCGTGTAGGCGAGGACTGACACAGAGGTATTCAAATGAAAGCGATCGTGGTGACGGACCAGGCCGCCGGAACGGCTGGGATGAAGCTGGTGGGGCGGCCCGAGCCGCAGGCGGCGAGGCTCGCCAGCCTCTCGGGCGCGAACTACGGCGATGTCGTCGTTGAAGTTCATGCGTCGGGATTCACCTGGGATGAGCTGGAATGGCCCTCGACCTGGACCGATCGCCTAGGCCGCGACCGGACGCCTTCGATCCCCGGACACGAGCTGGCCGGAGTGGTCACCGCCCTCAGCTATGGAACGACGGGTCTGTCGGTGGGACAGCGGGTGTTCGGCCTCACGGACTGGACTCGCGACGGCACGCTGGCGGAGTACGTAGTCGTCGAGGCGCGTAACCTCGCGCCGCTGCCGGGCGACGTCGACTTCACGGCGGGCGCGAGCCTCGTGATGCCGGGCTTGACCGCGTGGCAGGGGCTGTTCGAGAACGGCCGCCTCCGGGCGGGGCAGAGCGTCCTCGTGCACGGTGCGGCCGGCGCAGTCGGTTCGATGGCGACACAGCTCGCCCGCGAGGCCGGCGCCTACGTCATCGGCACCGGACGCGCTGCCGGCCGTCAGACGGCGCTCGACTTCGGCGCGCAGGAGTTCGTCGACCTCGAGAACGACGCACTGGAAGACGTCGGCGGAGTCGATCTGGTTTTCGATGTCTTCGGCGGCGACATCGGGAAGCGGTCCGCGGGTCTGGTTCGAGCCGGAGGAACGCTGGTGACCGTCGCCGGGCCACCCGAGGCGCGGCCCGCCGACGGCCTGGCGGTCGACTTCGTTGTCGTGCCCGATCGCGCCCAACTGAGTGAGATCGTCCGGCGGGTGCGGGACGGACGACTGCGGACGAACATCGGCAACATCGCAACCCTCGACGACGCCGTCGCCGCGTTCAACCCAACCAAGCGGGTCAAGGGAAAGACGATCATTCGCGTTCGTCCGTGAGGACTCGGGGACAGCGACCGATCCTGCCCTCCTCGTGGATCAGCGTCAGCCGCGCGGCCAGGGCGGTGAGAGGCCGATTGGCCGCCGCGGATTCGGGAGACCAAGCTGAACGAGTAACCATCCGCCTCGTCCCCGTCAGTGAGCCTCTTCCACCTTGTGTGCGGGCGGATGGTTGAGGTGGGATCGGCGTCCGGACGTGCGGAAGCTCCTGTAGACGGGTTCACGACCAAGATCGCCTGTCCGACCAGGACCTGTCCGCCTGCTTGCGAACCCGCCGACGGGCAGCCGGCACCCAGCGTCGGGATGCGCTCTATGCCGGTCGCGGCTACGACCACGACAAATACCGCAAGAGGTTCGCGAAGGTGGGATCAAGCCGGTCATCGGCCGCCGCGGCGAGCAACACGGTTCCGGCCTGGGCATATACCGCTGGTCGTCGCGCAGAGCTTCGCCCTGCTGCATCGGTTCCGCCGGCTCCGCACCCCGTTGGTAAATCCGCGACGACATCCACGAAGCGTTCCTCCGCTTCGCCTGCACCATCATCTGCTGGCGACGCCTCCGCAACATCTCAAACTGTTAGGAGTTCCTAGGTCAAACCCCGGACCGACCCTCAGTCCGCCGGGAGATGTCGGCTGCGTAGGCGGCGTTGGACGGGCTGGCTTGGTGGGCCCAGTGGGCGGTGCCGATGTGGATGCCGAGCAGCTTGCTGAGCACGACCGGTGGTAGCTGTGCGGCAAGGTCCATAAGGATAGTGCTGCGTGCGGCACGGGCCTGGATGCCGAGGGGTGAAGTCTGGTCATCAGGTGGGCCGCGGTGATCCGGCGTCCTGGAGCGCCTCCAGGGGAAAGCCACGGGTGGTTGTCGGTGTGGCCGACCACAGCATGGCCGCGTCGATTGTCGACCAGTTAGTCTGGACACTTTGGACAGTTCCGGTCCGAACAGGAGCAGGAGCAGACCGGCGACTCGGTCATGGACGGCGACACCGTCGTCGTGCAGAAGGCGGCGGACCAGCGCCCAGCGGTGATCGTCCTCGACGGCGGCTCGGTTGCCACGTCTGCAGAGTTGGTCGGGGAAGGTCGATGTCGCGGGTGTGGTGGTTGCGGTGGGTCCAGAGCAGGAACGCCCGAACCTTCCGGTTGCGAGCCGCGTTCTCGACCAGCCAGCGGTCGATGTGTCGCTGGGTGCAGTCGGCAAGCGTGGTGCCGTTGTCGCGGAGCCAGGCTATGAGCGCGATGGCGGCGCGAACCTCGGCTCGCGCGTGGTCTGTTTGCCCAGCAGTGAGATCGGCGAGTCGCGAGCGCTCCCGGAGCAGCCGCAGCTGGTGCCACGTGGCGAAGAGCCGGACGATCCGCGGCGGTGGGTCGGGCACGAGGGTTGCACGGGCGTTTCCTTGCGGACACCCGAGCGGTCGGCGGAATTGCTCGAGGAACGGCTGGAACGCAGCTCTGATCTGAAAACGCAACTGCAGGCCCGCGGAATCTTGCACGCCGACCCGAACCGGCAATGCTATAAGTGCAAGCTCTGGCTTTGCTGCGACTGCGGCCACGGCACCCCCGGAGACAGTCACGGTGGTGGCCAACCCTTGCCTCTAGAGCCTCTTCCTGTCGTGCTGACAAGAAGCTACACTTGCAGTCATGTCCGATGACTCCTGGTCACCTCCGGCCGCTCTCGTCGCGGTTGATCTCGTCATACTCACGCTGCGCGCCTCGATGCTTCACATCCTGCTCGTTGAGCGCGGTATCGAGCCGTACCAGGGTGATCTGGCTCTACCAGGCGGTTTCCTCAACAACGCCGCCGAGGACGTCGTCACCGCTGCCCACCGGGAGTTGCGCGAAGAGGCGAACCTCGATGCTTCGCAACTACATCTGGAGCAACTGGGCGCTTACGGAGCTCCGGGCCGGGATCCGCGCGGACGGATCATTTCCGTGGCGTACCTGGCGATCGCGCCCGGGCTTCCCGATCCGGTCGCGGGCACCGACGCGGCGGGGGCCTGCTGGGAACCCGTCGAAGGAGTCCTGTCCGGACGCCTGAACCTGGCCTTCGACCATCAGCGGATCCTCGCCGACGGGGTGGAGCGTGCCCGGGCGAAACTCGAGTACTCGGCGCTCGCCACCGCGTTCTGCGACAAGACCTTCACGATCTCGGAGCTGCAACAGGTCTACGAGGCGGTGTGGGGCGTCCAGCTCGACCCCCGGAACTTCTACCGAAAAGTCCAGGCGGTGCCCGGCTTCATCGTGCCGGCCGGCTCGGATCGCAGGATCACGAAGGGGCGGCCAGCGCGGCTGTTCCGCGCCGGACCACGGACCTCGCTGTACCCACCGCTGGTCCGGCCTGATCAATCGACGACGAACGTGGGGGATCGATGATGGAAGCGCAAGTGGTAATCCTCACCGCTCTCAACCTGGAATACGACGCGGTCCGGCGGAAGATGGTCGACCCCCAGGTGCGCCGCCACAAGAAGGGCACGCTGTTCGAGATCGGCACGCTGCGCGGCACGACGTGCCGGGTGGCGCTCGGACTCACCGACAAGGGGAACCAGCACGCGGCGGTGCTGGCCGAGCGAGCGATCGAGCGGTTCTCGCCGGTGGCCGTGTTGTTCGTCGGCGTTGCCGGTGCGTTGTGGGACACGACGCCGCTGGGTGACGTCGTGATGGCCACGCATGTCTACGCCTACCACGGCGGTACCAGCGAGGACGACGGGCTCAAGGCACGGCCCCGGGTCTGGGAGGTCGCGCACGGAGTCAGTCAGCTCGCCTCCCACCTGGGTCGGACCAACGACTGGACGGACGGTCTGCCGTCCGACGTACGTCTGCCGAAGATCCACTTCGGCGCCATCGCCGCCGGCGAGGTCGTGCAGAACTCCCGGATCTCCTACGAGGCGAAATGGATCCGGGACCACTACAACGACGCGCTCGCGATCGAGATGGAAGGCGCCGGCGTCGCGCAGGCAGGTCACCTGAACGGCTGTCCGGTGGCCATCGTGCGCGGCATCAGCGACCGGGCCGACGGAACGAAGACCACGGGTGCCGATGGCACGTGGCAGCCACGGGCAGCGGCGAACGCGGCGGCATTCGCCGTCCGGCTCGCCGAGGAACTGATCAAGGAACGGGAGCACATCGCGATGCACGAGGGCGACACCGCGAAGACCAGTGGCACCGTCTACAACTTCGCCTCCGGTCAGGTCGGCATTCAGGCCGCGCACGTCACCGGGAGCCACGTCCGGATGGGGTCGGCGCCGCAGACCGTGACGACGGGTGGTCTCGCCGCCGAGTTGGCCGCCTTCCGTGATCTCCTCAGGCGCGAACGGTCCACCGGCACGCTCGACGACGCCACCTACGAGGCGGCGGAGGCAGAGCTCGACATCGCGAGCGAGGCACTGGAGGCGAACACACCGGAGGGCAAGAACGCGTTCGTCCTGGCGCTCAAGCGGTTGCGAGGGCTGATCGCCGACGTGGCCGAGCTGGCCACGAAGATCGCGACCCTGATCGTGGCGGCCAAGGGGCTGTCATGACCACGCCCGGCGACACGACCATGAACTTCGCCGGAGCCGGTGCCACCGTCGGCATGATGGCCGACGAGGTGCACGACTCCAATGTGTACTTCGTGCATCCGGAGGCCACACCGGACAAGAAGTACGAGGTCGGCGTGCGCTACCTGGACGACGGCGTGCCGTTCCGGGCCCGTGACCTGATCCACGAAGCCATCGCCCACGGGTACGACACCGCCGAGGTGCGATTCCACTGGGCGTTGGCCATGCTGAGCAAGCGCGCGTACCGCGACCTCTCCACCGATGAGCGCGAGGCGTTGGGGCGCCTCTCCGAACACCTGCGGACGTACGCCGACGACGAGTGGAAACGGGCGCTGGAGGCGATCCGCGACCTGCTGGACAGCCTGAACAGGACGGAGGGTGACTCTGGGCCGGCGGTCGCGGAACTGCGTGCGCTGCCGTTCCGCCAGCGGGAAAAGATCAACCGGCACCTCGACCTCGTCCTGACCGGAGGATGGAAGGACAGAGTGTGGGCGGACACCCGGCAAGCGGCCGAAGACGCTCAGTACAGCGGACAACGCACTGATCGGGTCTGGGCGTACTTCCAGCCGAAACCGAGCCCCCCGCGGGTGCGGCCACCCGACCCGATCTCCACCGCTCCCGGCGATGTGTTCCGGGCGGTCATCTCGTCCAGCCTGTTCGTGATCGCGGTCTTCTACCTCGGCTGGTCGGTGCTACGGCTCGCGGCAGCGCTGCCGATTCTCGCCTACGTGCTCATGGTCGCCGCCGGAGTCGTCGCGGCCCGGAGTGGGCTGGTATGGCACTACCGGGCGGAACGGCTGCGGGCCAAGGACCTCGACTACTTCGGCCTGCGGGGAGTCAACCGGGCGCCCGAGGGCGGATTCGCCGGCCAGGTCAGCAAATCGTTCGCGCACTATTCCGAGAAGTACGGGCGCGCGCAGGCCGACCATGAACGGTGGCTCACCGAGACGGCTGGCATCCGCAACACGCTGCGCAACGAAGTCGTCGAGATCTACCGGGAGCAAAAGGTCTCTGTCGGTCAAATAAGATGGCTGATTCGCTTCCTCGTCTGGGACGTCAGGAAACGCTGGCAATCCGGCACGCTGTGGGACTACCGCGAGCAGTATCGGATCACTCCGGCGACGAAGATGCGATGCTCGTTCTCGGTAGTCGCGATGATCATCGCGGCAGTGGGCGTGGTCGTCCCGACGATACAGGCCGCGCCATTGTCAGCGGCTGTTGCGACATTCGTCGCTCTGGTCACCGCGCCGGCGGCAACGGCGCGGTGGTTACAGATCCGCAGCGAGCACCGCCGATTCGACGACGAGGTCCTGGAATCCGATCGACTACTGGAGATTCGGCAGGAGGCTTACCAACGCTGGAAGCACAAGCTGGACTCCAAGCGCCCGTCCGAAGGCGAGATGGAGACCTGGGTGAACCACGACAGGACCATGATTCTCGATGACGCGCTGCGACTCTATCGCCTGGCGTGGCGGGACATCATCGCCCATGCCTTCCTCCAGACGCCCGCGAGAGGTTGCAAACGAGCGATGGTGGTTGGCGGCGTATGGCGTTATTCGAAGTACGACATCCGACTGTTCCTGATCACGCAGGACGGGGTTCGCGAGGTCAGTACCGAGCTCGACTTCGAGCAGGTCGTGCTCAACGGTCAGGAACGCAACAACTACCGCTTCGACGCGGTCTCCTCCGTTCACGTGGCCCGGCGAGGCAGGGCCAGCTACACACTGGAGTTGACCCTGACGAACGGGCCGACCAGAAACATCCGGGTCTTGGATTCGATGGAACGCCAATCCGACCACGAGGAGCATGCCGACACATTCTCCCGAATCAACCTCGACTCGGCCGGATTCACGCACACGTTACATATCCTGGAGGGAATCGCCGCCGAGGGCAAAGGCTGGATCAACCGGGACCCCCGCACCAACGGCAATGGCGACGGGACACAGCCGACTGAGTCCTAGTTGGACAGCCAGCGGCCGATGCAGCTCAGTAGTTCGTTCGGGTTCACCGGTTTCGTGACGTAGTCGCTGGCGCCTGAGGCCAGGCTCTTCTCGCGGTCGCCCGCCATGGCCTTCGCCGTGACCATGATGATGGGGAGGTTGTCGAACTGGGGCATGTCGCGGATCGCGGCCGTCGTGGCGTAGCCGTCCATCTCCGGCATCATCACGTCCATCAGGATCAGGTCCACGCCGGGGCTCGCCAGCAGCGCGTCGATCCCCTTGCGGCCGTTCGGTGCGTGGCTCACCTCGATCCCGTGGCGTTTGAGCATCTCCGCCAGCGCCAACACGTTCCGGGCGTCGTCGTCGACCAGCAGAACCTTGCGGCCCCGCAGGTTCTCCAGGTCGTGCTCGTCGGCCTGCGCGGACGTCTCGGCCACGGACGTCGCCGGGAGCTGGGTCTGCAGGACCAGGAAGCGCTCGCGCAGCGCGTCCAGCGACCACACCAGCTCGACCAGGTGCTCCGCCGCGTGCGCCTCCATCAGCCGGTGCTGCGCCGGGCTCGGCGTGCGCGTCGGGTGGACCAGGACCGGTACCTCGACCGGCCCGCCGCCCAACCGCTGGAGCAGGGTCATCGCGGTCGCGCCCGGCATGCTCCCGTCCACGACCACGCACCGGTACGCCCGCTCGGCCAGCTTGTCCACGGCCTCGTCCGGCGTGGTCACCGAGTCGATGCGGACCTGCTCGCCGCCCGCGGCCAGGTCGGCCGCGAACTGGCGGATCAGCATGGTCAGCAGCCGCTTGTCCGGCGCCTCGACGACCAGCACGGACCGCTCGTCGCCCGGCTCCGGCCTCGCCCGCCGGTCCGGCGTGCTCGCCTGGAACGGTGCGTGCACGGGCAGCAGGAGCGTGAACGTACTTCCCCTGCCCAGCTCGCTCTCCGCCTGGATCTCGCCGCCGAGCAGGTTCGCGACCTGCCGGCTGATCGACAGGCCTAGCCCCGTCCCGCCGTAGCGGCGGCTCGTCGTGCCGTCCGCCTGCTGGAACGCGCCGAAGATCGTGCCCAGGTTCTCCTTCGCGATCCCGATGCCGGTGTCGACGACCGACAGCGCCACCCGCGGCTCCGCGCCGTCGAGGCGCCGCACCCGCAACTCGACCCGGCCGTGCTCGGTGAACTTCACCGCGTTGGACAGCAGGTTGCGCAGCACCTGCCGCAGCCGCTGCTCGTCGGTGGTCAGCCGCTCCGGCACCGCCGGCTCGACGGAGACCTCGAACTCGAGACCCTTGTCGGCCGTGAGCGGGTCGAAGGTCGCGCGGACGTAGTCGAGCAGCTCGTCGAGCCGGACCTCCTCGACATGGATGTCCATCTTCCCGGCCTCGACCTTGGACAGGTCGAGGATGTCGTCGATCAGCTGCTGCAGGTCGGTGCCGGCGGACTGGATGACCTTCGCGAACTCGACCTGCTTCGAGGTCAGGTTATGCGTCGAGTTCGCCGCCAGCACGCCGGCCAGGATCAGCAGGCTGGTCAGCGGCGTGCGCAGCTCGTGGGACATGTTGGCCAGGAACTCCGACTTGTACCGCGACGCGAGCGCGAGCTGCTGGGCACGCTCCTCGATCTCCTGCCTCGCCTGCTCGATCTCGAAGTTCTTGATCTCGATGTCGCGGTTCTGCCGCACCAGCAGCGCGGCCTTCTCCTCGAGCTCGGCGTTGGACTGCTGGAGCTTGACCTGCTGGGCCTGCAGCTCGCCGGAGCGGGCCTGCAGCTCGGCCGCCAGCCGCTGCGACTCGTCCAGCAGCGAGTCGGTGCGCGCGTTGACGATGATCGTGTTGAGGTTGACGCCGATGCTCTCCATCAGCTGCTCGAGGAAGTCCCGCTGCACGGCGCTGAACCGGTTGAACGAGGCCAGCTCGATCACGCCGAGCACCTGGTCCTCGAACACGACCGGCAGCACGATCAGGTTCGCCGGCGGCGCGGCGCCGAGGCTGGAGGTGATCCGCACGTAGGCCGGCGGGGTCTCGTCGACCAGCAGCGGCCGCTTCGTGCGCGCCACCTGGCCGACCAGCGACTGCCCGAGGTCGAACTCGCGGGGCACGTCCTCGTCCCCCTCGTACCCGTACCCCGCGATGAGTAGCAGCACCGGCCGCTCGCCCGCGCCGTCCCGGCCACTGTCCATCAGGAAGAACGTGCCGTGCTGCGCGCCCACCAGTGGCGCCAGCTCGTTCATGATCAGCTGGGCGACCGCGCGCAGGTCCCGGAGGCCCTGCAGCAGCCCCGAGATGCGGGCCAGGTTGGTGTTGAGCCAGTCCTGCTGCTCGTTCGCGAGCGTGGTCTCACGCAGCGACTGGACCATCGCGTTGATGTTGTCCGACAGCTCCGCGACCTCGCCCTCGGCCTCCACCGAGATCGACCGGGTCAGGTCGCCGGTGGCCACGGCGCTCGCGACCTCGGCGATCGCACGCACCTGCCGGGTCAGGTTGCCGGCGAGCTCGTTCACGTTCTCGGTGAGCCGCTTCCAGGTGCCGGACACGCCCTCGACCTCGGCCTGCCCGCCGAGCCGGCCGTCCTTGCCCACCTCGCGGGCCACGCGGGTGACCTCCGCGGCGAACGAGGACAGCGTGTCGACCATCGTGTTGATCGTCGTCTTCAGCTCCAGGATCTCCCCGCGCGCGTCCACGTCGATCTTCTGGGACAGGTTGCCGCGCGCCACCGCCGTGGTGACCTGGGCGATCGAGCGCACCTGGTTGGTCAGGTTGTTCGCCATGGAGTTGACGTTGTCGGTCAGGCTCTTCCACGTCCCGGCCACATTGGGCACCTGTGCCTGGCCGCCGAGGATGCCCTCGGTGCCCACCTCGCGGGCCACGCGCGTCACCTCGTCGGCGAACGCGGAGAGCGTGTCGACCATCGTGTTGATCGTCTCGGCAAGGGCGGCGACCTCGCCCTTGGCCTCGACGGTGATCTTCTGCGACAGGTCGCCGCGGGCCACGCCGCTGGCCACCGAGGCGATCGAGCGGACCTGGGCCGTGAGGTTGTCGGCCATGACGTTCACCGACTCCGTCAGGCCCTTCCACGTACCCGACACACCCTTCACATCGGCCTGACCGCCCAGCCGGCCCTCGGTACCGACCTCCCGGGCGACCCGCGTGACCTCGTCGGCGAACGCGGAGAGCTGGTCGACCATCGTGTTGATGGTCTCCTTCAGCTCCAGGATCTCGCCCCGGGCGTCCACCCGGATCTTCTGCGACAGGTCGCCCTTCGCCACGGCCGTGGTGACGTCCGCGATCGAGCGGACCTGGGCGGTCAGGTTGTCGGCCATGACGTTCACCGACTCCGTCAGGCCCTTCCACGTACCCGACACACCCTGCACGTCCGCCTGACCGCCCAGCCGCCCCTCGGTACCGACCTCCCGGGCCACCCGCGTCACCTCGTCGCCGAACGCGGAGAGCTGGTCGACCATCGTGTTGATCGTGGTCTTCAACTCCAGGATCTCCCCGCGCGCGTCGACGGTGATCTTCTGCGACAGGTCGCCGCGGGCCACCGCGGTCGCCACCTGGGCGATCGAGCGGACCTGCCCGGTCAGGTTGCCGGCCATGAAGTTCACCGACGCGGTCAGGTCCCGCCACCTGCCGGCCACGCCGGGCACCTGGGCCTGGCCGCCGAGGATGCCCTCGGTACCGACCTCGCGGGCCACCCGCGTCACCTCGTCCGCGAACGAGGACAGGGTGTCGACCATCGTGTTGATCGTCGACTTCAGCTCCAGGATCTCCCCGCGCGCGTCGACCGTGATCTTCTGCGACAGGTCGCCCTTCGCGACCGCGGTGGTGACCTCGGCGATCGCGCGGACCTGTGCCGTGAGGTTGCTGGCCATGAAGTTCACCGACGCGGTGAGGTCCCGCCACGTGCCGGCGACCCCGGGCACCACGGCCTGCCCGCCCAGCCGCCCCTCGCTGCCGACCTCCCGGGCCACCCGCGTCACCTCGTCGCCGAACGAGGAGAGCTGGTCGACCATCGTGTTGATGGTGTTCTTCAGCTCCAGCAGCTCGCCCTTCACATGCACGGTGATCTTCTGGGTCAGGTCGCCCTTCGCCACCGCCGTGGCCACGCTCGCGATGTCGCGCACCTGCGCGGTGAGGTTGCCGGCCATCGCGTTCACCGACTCGGTCAGGTCCCGCCAACTGCCGGAGACCGTCGGCACGGAGGCCTGGCCGCCGAGCTTGCCGTCGGTGCCGACCTCGCGGGCGACGCGAGTGACCTCGGAGGTGAACAGCGCCAGCTGGTCGACCATGCCGTTGAAGACCGTGGAGATCTCGTCCAGCAGGCGGTCGCCGACCTGTGGCAGGCGGGTGGAGAAGTCCCCGTCGCGCACGGACTTGAGGCCGTCGAGCAGCTGCTGGAGTCGTTCGTCGTTGCGTGCCCGGTCGCTCGGACCGGAATCCCGGCCCCCGGTGGCGGACTGCCGCTGCGTCATCGGCACCTCTTCGGTCAGGGGCGGTGCGTCAGCGCACTCTGGGCCGCCCGGAAGGTCTCACGTCGAACGAGCTGTTCCCGGCCGCGACGCTGCGGATCGTGGTCAGCATGTCCTCCAGTACACCGGCCTTCAGCAGGATCCCGGCGCCGCCCGCATCGGCGACCCGGTCGGCGATCTCCCGGTCGGCGGCTCCGGTGAACAGCAGCACCCGCGCCCGCGGCGACGTGGCGAGGATCCGGCCGATCGCGCCCACGCCGTCGCCGTCGGGCAGCCGCCGGTCGAGCAACACCACGTCAGGCCGGTGCCGCACGACCTCGGCGACGGCCTCGCCGACGGACGTCGCGGTGGCGACGAGGTCGATGTCGGGGACGTCCTCGAATGCCGCGACCATCGCCGTCACGACGAGGGAGTGGTCGTCGACCAGGAGCAGCCGAATCGTGCGGGACGTCTGGTCGTTCCGCGACGCCGCCACACGCATCATCCTCCCGGCTAGTGCGGTGGACCCGTGGCCGGGTGTGGGCACTCGGTCTGAGTTGGGCAGAGCGAGTGTAAGGCGTTCCGACGCCCACGCCTACAGACTGTCGGGGACCGGTGCCGGCTCGTCGAGCGTGATGGCCGGGTCGGGCAGCGGGTCCCCGCTGAGGAAGTGCAGGAAGCCGTCGAGCAGCAGCTCCAGGTGGCGGTGGCTCAGGCCGAGGTTGTCCGCCGCCGGGATCCCTTGGATCGGCCGCGAGAGCCGGATGATCAGCATCGAGATGTCGGCCGTGGAGACCTCGGGGCGCAGCGCGTGTTCACGGTGCGCCCTGCTCACGAGCGCGTCGACGGCGGCACGCCCCCGCATCCGCGCGGCGATGACGTTCTCGTCCCGCTGCGCGTGCTCGCGGAGCATCGGGACGACGGCACTCGCCCGCAGGTCGATCGCCTTGTGCATGTAGCGGGCGAGCGCGGCGAACGCGTCCGTCTCCTCGTGCAGCGCGGCCTCGGCCTCCTCGGCGGCCCGCTCCATCACGTCGAGCTTGACCTGGGTGAACAGGCTCGCCCGGTCGGGGAAGTGCCGGTACAGGGTGGCGACCCCGACCTCGGCCCGCCGCGCGATGACCTCCATCGGCACGGCGGGGCCGTACTCGAGGACGAGATCGACCGTGACCCGCAGGATCCGCTCGCGGTTGCGCACGGCGTCGGCACGCATGGCGCACAGGCTACCGCCAGGAAATCGGCTGTCAGGCCAGGGTGATCTGATCGCCTTCGACCTTCACGCTCCGGTACGGCAGCGGCTTCGACGCCGGGCCGGAACGGACCGAGCCGTCGGAGACCTCGAACTTGCTGCCGTGGCACTCGCAGTTGATCGTGCCGTCCTTGATGGCCGTCACCGCGCAGCCCTGGTGCGTGCAGATCGACGAGAAACCCTTGAACTCGCCCTCGACCGGCTGGGTGATGACGACCTGCTCGCCCTCGAAGACCTTGCCACCGCCCACCGGGATGTCCTTTGTGGACGCCAGGCCCTGCACGGGCGGCTTCTCGGCCGGGGGTTCCTGCCCCTCCTCCGGTGCGGTCGTCTGGGCGCCACCGCCGGCGCCGGTGGTGATCTTGCCGTCGGGGGTGACGGTCACCTGCTGCGCGGGCAGCGGCTTGTTCGCCGGACCCGCCGCGGGCTTGCCGTCGGCGATCGCGAACTTGCTGCCGTGGCACTCGCAGTCGATGGTGCCGTCCTTGATGGCCGTCACCGCGCAGCCCTGGTGCGTGCAGATCGACGAGAAACCCTTGAACTCGCCCTTCGCGGGCTGTGTCACGACGATCTTCTGGTCGGCGAAGATCTTGCCGCCGCCGACCGGCACCTCCGATGCCGCACCGAGTACGGTGCCCTCCTCTGCCGCCGCGGAGATGGGTGGCGGCTCGGCCGCGGGTGCGCCGTACCGGGCACAGCCGGCGGCCGTGCCGGCGATGACCACCGCTCCGGCCACCGCCGTTCGCCTCGGCACGCCTCGGGCGCGCGTGTCGTCCGCCATGGGATAACCAACCTCCAGATCAACTACAGCTGCAGACCTACATTCGAGAAGAACCACAGCGACGACGTCAGCCACAGCCCGGTCAGGCCGCTGAAGACGAGACCACCGATCACCGGAAGCACCCAGGGCTTCTGGTCGTCACGCGCGAGCACGATCATCTTGCAGACGAAGACCCCGTAGAAGAAGCAGCCGAGCAGCGAGTGCAGCAGCACGCGGGTGTCGAAGCTCTGGAAGCCCAGCGCGTACAGGCAGTGCGCCGCCACCGGCAGCGAGATCAGCACGGCGAGCCGGCCGGACCACCGGTGCAGCCAGGCCGACGTGGGCCCGCCGCCACGCACGCCGGGGAGGCGTCCCCACATCGCGAGCGCCGACAGCAGCTGCACGATCACCAGCGCGAACGAGGCGCTCGCGAGCCACGCCTTCGCGTGCAGACCGGTGGAGAAGCCGGCCAGGCTGATCGCCGCGCCGGTCGGGTCGTGCGCCGAGCCGTACACACCGAGGGCGACGGCGACGAGAGAGCCGATGCCCATGGCGATGAGCACGCGGCCGAAGTTGCCGCTGGGCGGCTCGTCGGGATCCACCTCCCAGCCGGGACTGGGGCTGTCCCACCCGACGCGCTCTGTCGTCCAGTGCTGCTGGACCGGCTGCGTGATGTCGGCGTCCGTCTCGTTGGTCGGCCAGAAATCCGACGAGCTCATCCGGCGCATCTCATCTCTCCCCGACATGGCGGGGCGAACCCATGACACTCCCGGCCGGCGGCCTCACGGGAGGCGTCGACCTGTGTTGAGTTCGCCCCGAAGCGTGCGATCTGGTCGCGGACCTGCTTACTTGAAGGTGGTGTCCCCGTCCACCTGCTCGGCGTCGATCCGCTGCCCGTCCATGGTCACGCCGCCCTCATCGGGATCGAGCGGCGGCGCCGGCTGGGCCTGCCCGCTCGTGTTCGAGATCCCCACCTGCTGGCCGTTCGGCATGATGATCCAGCCGATCGTGGTCTCGCCGTTCTCGCCACGGTAGAGACCCGCGGGCGGTGGGGCGAGCGCGATCGAGAACGGCTGGGTCTGCCCGAGGTAGGTCACCTCGCCCGCGAGCCGCTCGCCGTCCAGGCCGGCGACGAGGCGGGACGACCCGTCCCTGGACGTGAGGTCCATCTTGCCGTCGACGGCGGTGCCCTTCAGCCACGACTCGACGGACTCGCCGTCGCACAGGTACGCGGAGGCCTGCTCGCCCTTGACCGCGACGGCGATCGCGAGGTCGCTGCCGGTCGCGTCACCGGCGTACATGGCCTCGGCCGGGAACGTGGGCGCGGCCGGGGCGTCGGGCTCGGGCTGCGTCTCGGACGCCTCCTCCTCCGATCCGGCCGGCGGAGGCGCCTCGTTCGACTGCTCGGGCGGCTGCTGGCCGTTCTGGCCGTCTGGCTGCTCGGCCGGTGGCGCGGGCACCTCCACGCCGCCCTGGTCCGCGGCCGTCGGCTCGACCAGGGCGCCCGCCGAGTTGGCCGTCATGAATCCGATGAGGCCACCCACTACGACCAAGGCGGTGACCACCGGGCCACGATGCGTCACAGCACTCTCCTCAGCTCGCTTGCACAGTGGAGCCGTTTTTGGGGCTCACCCAGATACACGGGCGGCTGGGCCGGGCGGTTCAACCCCGACCTCGCCCGGCGGTCGAAAGGGTCGATCGTAGGTATGCGCCGGGCGCGTAGTCGCAGCTCGAGGACCGGCACGGGCCGCGAGCCCACCGTGTGCGGTCGGCGGCGGGTACGCGGATCGGCGCAAGGGACTGATCCGTTCGCCGAGCCCGATCACGGGCGCGGATCGGGCGGCGACCAACCGTCGCCGAAGCACCTAACGATCTCGTCACGTACACCGTGGAGATCATTTCCGGCCACTTCGCGAATCTAGGCTCCGGCCGGTTTCACAGTTCCCCACCGGAGGCCGGCCCCATGCCCAGTGACAGACGTGTCCGTCCGCTCCAGTTACTCGGGGCGCTGACCGCGATCGCGACGATCGCGACCCTCAGCGCCTCCACGGCGGCGGCGGAGGAACCGACCGCGCCGTTCCTCAGCGAGATCCACTACGACAACGTCGGCACTGACACCGGCGAGGCGCTGGAGGTCGAGGGCCCGGTCGGCTTCGACCTGACCGGCTGGCAGCTCGCCCTCTACAACGGCAACGACGGGGCCGTCTACGACACCCGCACCCTGTCCGGCACGGTCCCCGACGCGGGCGTCGTCGTGGCCACCTACCCGACCAACGGCCTGCAGAACGGCTCCCCGGACGGCATCGCGCTCGTCCGACCGGACGGCTCGGTCGCCGAGTTCCTCACCTACGAGGGCCCGCTGACCGCGACCGGCGGCCCGGCGAACGGCATGGCCGCCACCGACATCGGCGTCGCCGAGGGCTCGGCCACCCCGGTCGGTTCCTCACTGCAGAAGATCGACGGCGTCTGGCACGCGCCGGCGCCGCACACGTTCGGCGCACGGGGCGGCGAGGGCGGCGGCGACCCCGATCCGGACCCGGTCGGCTGTGACCTGCCGGTCGACCGCACGATCGCCGAGGTCCAGGGCACCGGCGACACCTCGCCGCTCGTCGGCGGCCAGGTCGTCGTCGAGGGCGTCGTCACCGCCGACCACCGCGCCGGCGGCTACAACGGCATCTACGTGCAGACGGCCGGCTCCGGCGACCGGGCCCCGGCCGCGGGTGCCGCCTCCGACGGCATCTTCGTGTTCCTCACCAGCAACGCGGCCAACCACCCGAGCGTCGCGATCGGCGACCAGGTCCGGGTCCGCGGCACGGTCAGCGAGTTCTTCGGGCTCACCGAGATCTCCATCGCCGCCCGGACCGACGTGCAGATCTGCGCACACGACGCGGCGCTGCCCGCACCCACCGCGCTCACCCTCCCGCTCGACGCGGCCGCGCGCGAGTCGGTCGAGTCGACGACCGTCGCGCCGGTCGGCGGCTACACGGTCTCGGAGGTCTTCAACACCAACCGGTTCGGCGAGGTCGTGCTCGCCGCGGGCGACGACCCGGCGCCTATCCCCACCGACCGGTTCCGGCCGGGCACACAGCAGGCCCAGGATCTCGCCGCCGCCAACGCGCTCGGCCGGATCCTGCTCGACGACGGGTCCTCGGCGAACCTGTCGTCGGCGGGCCAGCAGCCGCCCTACGTCTACCCCGACGCGCCGCTGCGGGTCGGCGACGGCGTGGAGGCGTTCGGGCCCACGGTGCTGTCCTTCGGCTTCGACGAGTGGCGGCTGCAGCCGACCGCACCGGTCACCGCGACCACCCCGGCGATCGACCGCACGACGTTCAAGGCGACGAACCCGCGCACCGCGGCACCCGAGCCGGTCGGCGGCGACATCAAGCTCGCCAGCTTCAACGTGCTCAACTACTTCGTCCACTTCGGCGGCGACGCGCGCGGCGCGGACGACGAGGCCGGCCTCGCCCGGCAGGAGGCGAAGATCGTCGCCGCGATCACCGCGCTCGACGCGGACGTGGTGGCGCTGGAGGAGATCGAGAACTCGGTCCGCTTCTCCGCCGACGACCCGCAGCAGGCGCTCGAGCGGCTCGTCGCCGCGCTGAACGCCGCCGACGGTGCCGGCACGTGGGACTACGTCCGCTCCCCCGCCGCGCTCCCGCCGGCGGACGCGCAGGACTTCATCACCACGGCCATCATCTACAAGCCCGCCTCGGTGACCCCGGTCGGCGAGTCGCGGACGATCAACGACGAGTCCGTGTGGTTCAACGCGCGCGAGCCGATCGCGCAGACGTTCACCGCCGGCTCGGCGACGTTCACCGTGGTGGCCAACCATTTCAAGTCCAAGAGCCCGTCGGACACCGCGACCGGCGACAACGCCGACACCGGTGACGGGCAGGGCGCGTTCAACGGCGACCGGGTCCGCCAGGCCCGCTCGCTGACCGCGTTCGTCGAGGCGCTCAAGGCCGACAGCGGCAGCGACGACGTGCTGCTGCTGGGCGACTTCAACGCGTACACGCACGAGGACCCGATGCGGGCCCTCTACGATGAGTCCTATGTGGACCTCAATGACGGGCGCGAGGACACCTACGTGTTCGGCGGCGAGTCCGGCTCGCTCGACCACGCCGTGGCGTCGCCGTCGCTCGCCGCCCTGGTCACCGGGGTCGACGTCTGGCAGATCAACGCGCACGAGTCGTTCGCGTTCCAGTACGACGGCCACCCGGCCTTCTACGCGCCGGGCCCGTACCGGGCGAGCGACCACAACCCGATCGTCGTCGGGCTGTCCACCGCGCAGCCCGGTCCGGTGGAGCTGCAACTGCTGGGCATCAACGACTTCCACGGCCGCCTCGAGTCGCCGGGCAACGCGCCCGACGGCCGGCCGGTCGGCGGGGCGGCCCAGCTCGCGGGTCTCGTGGACCAGCTGCGCGGGGAGAACCCGAACACGCTGTTCCTCGCCGCCGGCGACAACATCGGCGCGTCGACGTTCATCTCCGCGATCGACCAGGACAACCCGACGCTCGACGCGCTGAACCTGATGAGGCTCGACGCGGCCTCGGTGGGCAACCACGAGTTCGACAAGGGCATCGCGGACCTGACCGGGCGCGTCGCCGACCGGGCGGAGTTCCCGTACCTCGGCGCGAACGTGTACCGCGGCGAGGAGCGGGCCCTGCCGGCGTTCGACGTGCGGACGGTCGGCGGGATCCGGGTCGGCATCGTCGGTGTCGTGACCGAGCAGACCGCCTCGCTGGTCAGCCCGGACGGGATCGCCGGCATCACGTTCCGCGACCCGGTCGACGAGGCCGAGGCCGTCGCCGCCGAGCTGAAGGACGGCGCGGAGGCCAACGGCGAGGCCGACGTGGTCGTGCTGGTCGCACACGAGGGTGCGGCGCCGGAGAACATCGGCTCGGTCGAGGACCTGACGAACGACCCGGTCTTCGGCGAGTTCATGACCGCCGGGGAGGACATCGACGCGATCCTCAGTGGACACACGCACCAGCCGTACGCGTTCACCGCGCCGGTCCCGGGCACCGACCGGCTGCGGCCGGTGGTCCAGGCCGAGGAGTACGGGCGCAAGCTCTCCCAGGTCACGCTGTCCGTCGACCCGGCTTCGAAGTCCATTGTGGACAGCTCGGCGGCACTGGTCGACGTGGTCGGCGTGCCGCCCGACCCGGAGGTGGCCGCGCTGGTGGACCAGGCGAAGGCGAACGCCGACGTGCTGGGCCAGCAGCCGCTGGGCTCGATCACCGCGGACATCGAGCGAGCCTTCACCCCGGAGGGCACCGAGGACCGGGGTGCCGAGTCGGTGCTCGGCAACTTCATCGCCGACGTACAGCTGGCCGGCACCAGCGAACCGGGCCGGGGCGGGGCGCAGATCGCGTTCATGAACCCGGGCGGGCTGCGGGCGGACCTGCTGTTCGCGCAGGACGGTGTGGTCACCTACGCCGAGGCGTTCTCCGTCCAGCCGTTCGCCAACGACGTGGTGACGAAGACCTACACCGGCGCGGAGATCAAGCAGGTGCTGGAGGAGCAGTGGCAGCCCGCGGGCGCGTCGCGGCCGGTCCTGCACCTCGGCGTGTCGAAGGGCTTCACGTACACGTACCTGCCGGACAACCCGCAGGGCCAGCGGATCACGTCGATGACCCTGAACGACACGCCGATCGGTCCGACCGGCACCTACCGGGTCACGGTGAACTCGTTCCTCGCGGCCGGTGGGGACAACTTCGCCACCCTGGCCGGCGGCACCGACCGCGCGACGACCGGTGACAACGACCTGACGATGCTGGTCGACTACTTCGCCGAGAACTCGCCGGTCACCGCCGACCCCGTGTTCCGGTCCTCGGTCGGCGAGCCCGGTCCGCGGTGCGACACGACGATCACCGGGCGGCGCGACGGCCCGCTGACCGTCACCACGGGCCTGACCTGCCTGGAGGAGGCAACGATCCTCGGTCCGGTGACCGTGCGGCCCGGCGCGTCGCTGATCGCGACCGGCGGGCTCATCTCCGGGCCGGTGTCGGCCACGCGACCGGACACGGTCTCGCTGTCGGGCACGCGGGTGATCGGCCCGGTGTCGGTCACCGGCTCGACGGGCGCGGTGCTGCTGGACCAGGCACGGGTCAGCGGCCCGGTGTCGCTGTCGGGCAACGAGGGCGGCGTCACGGTCGACGGGGCGACCGTGAGCGGGCCGGTCTCGGTGCGGAACAACACCGGCGGCGACCACGTGATCGCCGCCAACACGATCACCGGCCCGCTGTCGTGCACGGGCAACGACCCGCCGCCCACCAACGACGGCCGGAAGAACACCGTGCACGGCCCGGCGTCGGGCCAGTGCGCCACGATGTAATCCTGCGCTGAGTAATCCTGCGCCGAACGCCACATCCGGGACGCCGTTCGTCCCGGATGTGGCGTTCGGGGCACGTTGGGCCGACACGGGGCGACCTGGCAGTCTGGGCTCAATACCTCCACGAGCCAGCGTTTACGATGTGTCGACCGTATCGACCGTCGGGGGTCGGCACCCAAGATCAGGACGGGTGGGCCGCTGATGGTAGCTCGGGACATCGCCTTCACCGGGGCTTTCACCGGGGCGTCGCCGGACGACAGACCCGGGCCCGCCCGGGTGTTGCTGATCGAGGACGACGACGGCGACACCCTCCTCGTCGAGGAGCAGCTGCGCGAGGTCGAGGCCGGCGTCGTCCTGAGTCGCGTGCGAACGCTCGCCGAGGCCAAGGCGGCCCTCGCCGGCACGTCCTGCGTACTGCTCGACCTCGGCCTGCCCGACACCCACGAGCTGGACGGGCTGCGCTGGCTGCAGGAGAACGTCCCCCAGGTCGCCGTCGTGGTGCTGACCGGCCGGTCCGACGAGCACCTCGGCGGTGAGGCGGTCCGCATCGGCGCCCAGGACTACCTGGTCAAGGGGCAGGTCGACGGTCGGCTGCTGGCCCGGGTGATCCGGTACGCCATCGAGCGGGTGCGGTCCGACGAGATCCAGCGCCAGCTGCGCGAGGCCCAGATCTACGCCCGGGAGAACGCCCGCCTGGAGCGCGGTCTGCTGCCCTCGCCCCTCGTGAGCGACCCCCGCGCTGCGGGTCACCGCCCGCTACTCCCCCGGCGGGCAGCGGATGCTGCTCGGCGGCGACTTCTACGACGTCGTCGAGGGCGCGGACGGCTGGGTCCACGCGATGGTCGGCGATGTCTGCGGGCACGGGCCGGACGAGGCCGCGCTCGGCGTCTCCATGCGCGTCGCGTGGCGGACGATGATCCTCGCGGCGCACGGTGGAAGCGACACCGGCAGCGAGGCCCTGACCACGATCGACCAGGTCTTCGCCCACGAGCGGTACCGGCCCAGCCTGTTCACGACGCTGTGCATGCTCTCCATCGACCCGACGCGGTCGACCGGGCGGCTCTACCTCGCCGGCCACCCGCCGCCCCTGCTGATCACCTCGGCCGGTGTGCGCCCGGTGGAGACGCGGCGCCGCACGCCGATCGGCGTGGGCAACGGCACGCAGTGGCCGAGCGGCGAGATGGCGCTCGGTGAGGCATGGTCGGTCCTGATGTACACCGATGGACTGATCGAGGGGCGGGTGGGTCCCGGCGACGACCGCCTGGATGTCCACGGGCTCGTCACGCTGGTCGAGTCGGTCCTCCAGACCGGGGCGCCCGACGTGGGCCCGGGCGAACGCAACGAGCGGCTGCTGGACGAGGTGATCGGCCGCGTGCGCGAGCTCAACGGCGGCGACCTCGACGACGACCTCGCGGTGGTCGCGCTGGGCTGGAACCCGAAGGGTGGCGGATGACCCGTCCGGAGTTGGCCGAGCGGGCTCCGGGCCAGGGCGACCACCGCGAGGTCGCCGAGCCGGCGCCGGCACCACCGGACCGCCGTCCCGCCCGGGCGACGCGGTGGCCGCTGCGCCGGATCATCAACGTCGGCGTCGGCGCTCTCGTCCTGTTCAGCCTCGCATCGGTCGTGGTCGGGACCCTCGCGCTGACCAACCTCGCCGACACTCGCGCGCGGGTGGTCGAGCGGATCGACCCGGCCATCCAGCAGGCACTACGGCTCGAGTCGGCCCTGGTCAACCAGGAGACGGGCGTTCGCGACTACTCGCTGGGCGCGCGACGCGACCTGCTCACGCCCTACACGGACGGCCTGGCCGTCGAGCGCGACGCGACGCGGCGGCTCGAGCCGGTGGTGCGCGAGTTCCCGGCCGTGGCGCGGGCACTGGCCGACGTGACCGAGCGGTCGGACGACTGGCGCACGAGCTACGCCGAGCCCGCGATCGACGTGGTCGACGCCACCGGCAGGCCGACGGTCACCACGACGAACGTGGACGCCGGCCGGGTGTACTTCGAGGCGGTCCGCTCGTCGCTCGACGACCTGCGGGCCGCGCTCGACGACGCCCGCGGCAGCGCCACCGCCGCCCTCGACCGGTCGTCGACCACCCTCGACGTCGTGTGCGTCGTGATCGCCGCCGGCTTCGCGCTGATCGTGGTCGCGCTCGCCGTCGGGCTGCGGCGCGCCGCCATCCGGCCGGTGTCGCGGCTGGCGGCGGAGGTCCGCACGGTGGCCGACGGCGACTTCGCGCACCGGGTCGAGCAGAGCGGGCCGGCCGAGGTGCGCAACCTCGGCGCGGACGTCAACCAGATGCGGGAGCGAATCCTGCACGAGCTGTCGGCCGTGCGGGCGGCACACCACGAGCTCGACCTGCGCACGCAGGACCTGGAACGGTCGAACACCGAGCTGGAGCAGTTCGCCTACGTCGCCTCCCACGACCTGCAGGAGCCGCTGCGCAAGATCGCGAGCTTCTGCCAGCTGCTGCAGCGGCGCTACGCCGGCCGGCTCGACGAGCAGGCCGACCAGTACATCGCCTTCGCGGTGGACGGTGCCAAGCGGATGCAGGAGCTGATCAACGACCTGCTCGCGTTCAGCCGGGTGGGCCGGATCCCGCGCGACGCCGAGGAGGTGTCGTGCACGACCGTGCTGGAGCAGGCCACGAAGAACCTGGCGACCATGATCGAGCAGTCCGGCGCCACGATCGAGGCGGATGAGCTGCCCACCGTCCGGGCCGAGGTGCCGCTGCTGACCGCGGTGTTCCAGAACCTCGTGTCCAACGCGATCAAGTTCCGCCGCGAGGACCCGCCGCACATCGTCGTCGAGGCCCACCGGGACGGCGACTTCTGGGAGTTCTCGTTCACCGACAACGGGATCGGCGTGGAGCCGGACTACGCCGAGCGCATCTTCGTGATCTTCCAGCGGCTGCACGGCAAGGCCGAGTACCCGGGCACGGGGATCGGCCTCGCGATGTCCCGGAAGATCATCGAGTACCACGGCGGCCGGATCTGGCTCGACACCGAGCACCGCCCCGGCGCGCGCTTCCGCTTCACGCTGCCGGTGCTGGCCGAGCAGAACGACGAGGAGACCGACACCGATGGCTGACCCCACCCCGCTGGACGTGGTCGACGTACTGCTCGTCGAGGACGACGACGGCGACGTGCTGATGACGAGGGAGGCGTTCGAGTACCACAAGGTCCGCAACCGCCTCCACGTCGTGAACGACGGCGTGCAGGCGCTGCAGTTCCTGCGGCGGGAGGGCCCGTATGCCGACGCTCCGCGCCCGGGGCTGATCCTGCTCGACCTCAACCTGCCGCGCCGCGACGGCCGCGAGGTGCTCGCCGAGCTCAAGGACGACCCCGACCTCGGGGTCATCCCGGTCGTCGTCCTGACCACCTCCGAGGCGGAGGAGGACATCATGCGCAGCTACCGGCTGAACGCCAACGCGTACGTGAGCAAGCCGGTTGACTTCGACCGCTTCATCGAGGTGGTCCGGCACATCGACGACTTCTTCGTGACCGTGGTCAAGCTCCCCCACGCCTGACGCGGGTTTGGCAAACGCGATCCCGGGTATGACGCCCGCTTGGGTCCGTACTCGAGGAGCTCGGGATCATGCGGGAGGAGTTCCACGCGCAGCTGAGCGAGCTTCGCGCGCAGCTGGGCGACATGTGCGACCTGGCCGCGGCGGCGATGCGGTCGGCGACCGTGGCGGTGCTGGCGGCCGACGCGGATCTGGCGAGCCAGGTGCTCGCCGGGGACACCGAGCTCGACCGGGCCCGCGACCGGTGCGAGGAGACCGCCCAGCAACTGCTCGTGCTGCAGGCGCCGGTCGCCGGCGACCTGCGGCTCGTGCTCACCGCGGTGTACTGCACGGACAAGATCGAGCGCATGGGCGACCTCGCCGCGCACGTGGCCGACGCGGTACGCCTGACCCATCCGGACCGGCCGGTGCCGGGCGAGCTCGAGGAGGAGTTCGCCCGGCTGGGCCGGATCACCGTCGACATGGCCGAACGGCTCGCCGAGCTCGTCCGTCACCCGCACGAGTGCGGGTTCGCCGAGCTGAAGGAGACCGACCGGACCGTCGACGCCCTGCACGCGAACGTCATGGCGACGATCACCGACCCCGGCTGGCCGCACGGCGTGCCGTCCGCCATGTCGGTCGCGCTGCTGGCCCGCTACCACGAGCGCTTCGCCGACCAGGCCGTGTCGGTGGCGCGGCGCCTGGACTTCGCGATCACGGGCCAGGTCCCGGCCTCTTAGCCCCGCATCACGATGAAGTCGCCGTGCCCGCCATAGCCCAGGACCGGCTCGGCGTACTGGGTCCCGTCGAAGGTCAGCAGCCACCAGCCGGGCCCGTCCGGAACCACCATCGGGTGCGGGATGTTCGTGCCGTACGGCGCGTTCAGCGTGCCCAGCAACCGCATCCGCAGGTCGTACACCTTGTACTGGCGCGCGTCCCCGTCGCTAGCGAGCACGTGCCAGGTCGAGCCGAACCTCTGCAGGATCGTGCCCTCGGTCTGGTCCACGGACGTGTCGGCGCCGGCCAGGGACAGGCCCTCGGCGTAGTCGGCACCGCGCGGGCCCACGGCGAGCGCGGGGTGGAACACGAAGGCCGGCTGCTGCGCGGGACTCTCCACGAACGCGACGTGCCACCGGCCGCCGATCCTCGTCAGCGCCGGGTCCCACGAGCTCACCGACGTCGGCAGCGGCAGCGGCTCGGTCGCCAGCACGTGCACGCCCGACAGCACGTTCGCCGTCGTCGTGGCGTGGCGGATGTGCACGCCGCGGAAGTCGAAGTCGCCCCATGAGCTCATCGCCACGACGAACCGGCCGCGGTCGTACACGATCTGGCCGGCGTGGTCGCCCAGCACGACCCCGTCGCGCGCGAAGAACAGCGTGGCGACCTGCTCGAGCCGGGTCGGGTCGGCGAGGTCGAGCGTCCACACCGCCCAGTGCGCCTGCTGGAAGAAGCCCAGCCCGGCGTTGGTCAGCGTCAGGTAGAGCTTGCCGTCGCGGATGTACGGCCGGCCGTCGGCGTGCTGCACGACGTGCGGGTCGCGCACGCCGGCCTGGCCGAAGTACCCGGCCCGAACCCGACCCAGCAGCGCGTCGCCGCGGCCGCCGTAGCCGTAGTTCAGCTGGCCGAGCACGTCCGGGACCCGCAGATCGATCCGCTGGTGCACCGGATCGCGCGAGGTCACGAGCGGCTGCCAGCCGGTGCCGGTGCCGGTCGGGTCCGCGAGTACGGTCACCGCGTTCTCGTTGACCACCACGGCGAACCCGAACGGCGCGACCAGCGACGCGGGCGTCGACGCGACGACCTCGCCGTCCACCTCGATGGTCGCGTTGGCACCGTAGTAGGCGCCGAGCACGGTACGGTCGCCGACCAGCCCGGCGACCACGGCGCCGTCGAGCGAGCGGACCTCCACCAGCACCGAGCCGTACGGCGCCCGCGGCCGCACACCGGTGTCGACGAGGGTGGACCGGACCCGGCCGACGGTCGAGTCGTACTGCACGAACCGCGGGGCGATCAGGTCGAACGGGCGGTACTTCTCCCGGATCCGGAACTCCAGGTCGAGCGGGTCGTCGGCGCGCGTGCCGGCCGGGTCGGCCGAAGCCAGGCCGGGTGCGGCGAGCCCGGTGACCCCGGCGAGCCCCAGTCCGGCGAGCAGGGTGCGCCGGTCGATCTCGTGGACCACGTCGTCCTCCTCAGGCAGGGTGAGAGATCGACGATAAGGTCACCGGCAGGCGCACAGCCATACCGTCCGGGGCGACTACGCGATCTCCGATGACGTTGTGGCACAGGCGAAGCAGTGCCCGGCGTGCTGACCGCGCACGGACGGTGGAGTGACCCCATCCGGCCCTGGTCAGGTAACGTTCCGGACGTGACTCGGGACACGCGGCAAGCAGCGGCAGTGATCGACACCAGCAGGCCGAGCGTGGCGCGGGTGTACGACTACTTCCTCGGCGGCAAGGACAACTACGAGGTCGACCGCCAGGTGTTCCTGCAGGTGGACGCCGTCGCTCCGCAGATGAAGCTGCTCGCTCGCGCCGGACGCAACTGGCTCGTCCGGGCCACCCGCTTCCTCGCCGGGACCGCCGGCATCGACCAGTTCCTCGACCTCGGCGCCGGGCTGCCCGCCGCGGAGAACACCCACCAGGCCGCCCAGCGGATGAACTCCGAGGCACGCGTCGTCTACGTCGACAACGATCCGGTGGTCGCGGCGCACGGCCGCGCGCTGCTCGAGGAGAACGACCGCACTCACCTGGTGATGGCCGACCTCACGAAACCGGATGAGATCTTCGACCACCCGGAGATCACCCGGCGCGTCGACTTCACCAGGCCGGTCGCGTTGATCCACTCCAGCACGATCCACCACGTCTCCGACGAGGAAGGTCCACTGGAGATCATGCGGCGCTACGTCGAGCTGATGCCCTCCGGCTCCTATCTCTTGCTGAGCCACTTCACCGACCCGCAGGACGGCGGCGCGGGCACCGAGCTGGCCCGGTCCGTCGAGGACATTTTCGCCAACGGCGCCATGGGCTCGGGATACTTCCGCACCCGCGATCAGATCCAGCGGTATTTCGACGGGCTCGAGATGGTCGAGCCGGGTCTGGTCCAGCTCAACGAGTGGTGGCCGGACGGCCCCCTCCTGACGCGCACCACGGCCGACTCGGTCGCGCTCGGCGGTGTCGCGCGCAAGCCCTGAACCGCACCGGGACGGCGGTGGGGACGGTGGTCGCGACCGAACAGTCCGAAGTAGACAAATATCGTCGGGACGGTGGTTGCAACCGCCGGCCGGCGGCTGGGGGTTTCCGACCGGCCGGCGGTTCGGGGTCGCCGGCGCAAGCAGGCCGACGTGCGTCGACAGTGCTCTGGGGGATCACACCGCCGGAAACGTCGGCTACTTCCTGGGCTCCAGGCGGCGACCAATCTGTACAACGGAACGACCGGGGAATACGTTCCCGCCACGTCGTGTGGTCTGTCACGTCCGGACGCCCGGCCGGAGGTAGCATCGCGGGTCAGAAGCCCGACCCACCCGTCGTCCAGGGACCTGCCGAATGCCATCGTCGCCGACGACGCCACCGCACCGCGTAATCCTCGTGGAGGACCACGACATGGTCGCCGAGGCGATCGGGCTGGCGCTGGACCAGGCCACCGGCATCACGGTCGTGGCCAGGGCGAAGTCCATCGCCGAGGCACTCACCGAGACCGAGCGTCACAGGCCGGACGTCGTGGTCCTCGACCGCCGGTTGCCCGACGGCGACGCGATCGGCGCGATCGCGGAGCTGTCCACCACCGGGGCCCGGGTGCTCGTGCTCACCGGCGAGGCCGGCGCCGCGGTCGCCACCCGGGTGGCCGAGGTGGGCGGCGCCGGCCTGGTGCTCAAGTCCGCCCGGCTCGACGAGCTCGAGGCGGCGGTCCGGCAG
>NZ_JBOHGB010000064.1:0-36374 GCF_050699935.1 Actinophytocola sp. | reverse complement strand
TCACCGCTCAACGATGCTGTCCGTCCGCGTGACCAGATCGGCTTGCCGTCGAACGACCGCTATTGCTGCTAATCGCGCGTTTTCTGATGAATGACAACACGTAGCGAGACAACGCCCCGTCTGTGGTCGGTAGGGTTGAGCGTCTTTGGGTGGTTGGTGTCAGGGACGCTGAGGGGTTGCCCTGATGCTGGAGATGGCTCCGTTCCGGCGCTGGGTCGTTCACCGGCCGGTCATTTGGTCTGCTCGGCCAGCGCGACGATGATGCCTGCGGGGCCGCGGAGGTAGCAGAGCCGGTAGCTGTTCTCGTACCGCACCAGCTCGCCGATGAGTTCGGCTCCGTGTGGCCGCATGCGGTCGAGGATGTCGTCGATGTCGTCGACGGCGAACATGATGCGATGTGCGCCCAGCGTGTTCGCCGGAGCGCGCGGGTCACTGTCTCGGCTCGACGGCGTGTGGTACTTGGTCAGCTCGATCCGTCCGTGGCCATCTGGGGTGCGCATCATCGCGATGTCCGATCGGACTCCCTCGAGCCCGACGAGGCGATCCACCGTGCTGCCCTCGACTGTCGCCTCGCCTTCCAGTTCCAGTCCGAGTTCGGCGAAGAACGTCTTGGCAGCCGCGAGGTCGTCGACGACGATGGCGATGTTGTCCATCCGCTGGATCGTCCCGCGCCCAGGGTGGGGGCCCGGCTGGTTGGTGTCGTTCATGATGATCTCCTTTCGGGGCAAGCGCTTCCCATTCGGCGGCGCGTGTGCGTGTTCAGGCGCGCTGGCGTTCCTTCTGTTGCTGCATGAGTTCTTCGATGGCAGTGGGCAGGGTGGTCTCGAAGTCGATCAGTTTGGCCCAGGTCGGCTTCACCACGACCCGGACCATGCCGTCGTAGAGCGACCGCACGCCGGCCTCCCACTCGGCCCGTTGCTCGGGCGTCATCTGGTAGGTGCCGTTCCACTGGAAGTACTCGTCCGGGATGCCGTCGACGACATCCAGCTCCGCCCGGCCGCGGATGAGCAGGACCTTCGGTGGGTGCGACTCGGTGTCGATCGTCAGCGCGACCGCGGGACTGCGGCGCAACGCCGGGATTCTCCGCGCGTTCGTCGCGGTGCACATGACGATTTCCGTGCCGTTCCAGACGATTCCGATCGGGATCGAGCGCGGGGTGCCGTCCAGTGCGGTGAAGGCCAGCCTGGCCAGGTCACGGGCCAGCAGTTCCTGGCTGAGTGGGCGGTTCAGTACCTCGTCGATGGCGTGCTGGTCCATGGTTCGAGCTCCTCAGTTGTAGTAGCGGCGGGCGCTGGACCCGACGCGGGTGATGTCGGTGCCGTAGATGTGCAGGCTGATGGCGATCTCGTCGCCGACGTTGCGGATGCGGTGGATGTCGCCGGGCGGCGCGAAACCGCTGACCTCGCCGGGAGGGTTGTCCCGCGTGCCAATGGGGTTGAGCGCTTCGTCGAACAGTTCCTCGTGCTCGATGCCCGACAGCACGCCCACGACGCACCAGGTGATGTGGTCGTGGATCCGGGTGGTCTGCCCGGGGCGCCAGACCAGGCCGAGGATGGAGAACCTGCCGTCGGGCTCGGCGTGCAGCAGGTGGCCCGCGACCCGGTCGGGCCGGCCGAGACGCTGATCGGACGTCAGGATCCCGGGGCCGGGCAGGTGCGCACGGAGCTGATCGGCGACCAGTTCCGCGGTGTCCGTCCAGCCGGTCCGTACGTCGATCGCCTGGCGCACGGCCGCGACGAGATCTGTGAGCGTCGCCAGTGAGCGGGTCATGGCCGCGTCCTCCTTCGCTGAGCGGGTTTGTCCCGCTCAGCGTCCCGCGCGCCGACTCATTCGTCTAATGACAATACCCCGGCTAACTCATGCGTATCCTTTATGCATGCTGGATATCCTGCGATTACGGGTTCTCGCGGCGATCGCCGCGCACGGCTCGGTCACCAAGGCCGCCAAGCACCTGAACTACTCCCAGCCCGCCGTCAGCCATCATCTGGCCAGACTGGAGGCCGAGACCGGCGCCAAGCTCGTCCAGCGGGTCGGCCGGGGCATCCGGCTCACCCCGGAGGGCGAACACCTGGCCCGCCGCGCCACCGAGATCGTCGGCCGGGTCGACACCGCCGCCGCGGAACTGTCCGCGATGGTGGGCCTGCGCACCGGCCGCGTCCGGATCGCCGGCTTCCAGTCGGTGCTCGCCGCGCTGATGCCGCACGCCGCGGGCACCCTGCGCCGCGAGCACCCCGGCATCGAACTGCACCTGATCGAGGCCCACCCGCGCGTGGCACTCGATCTGCTGCGGGCCGGGCAGGTCGACGTCGCGGTCGTCTTCCGCTACGACGACACGACCCCGGACGACATCCGCGCCACCCACCTGTTCGACGACCCGATGTACCTGCTCAGCCTCGAACCCGGCCAGACACTGGCAGGCAACCGCGACTCCGCCTGGATCGCGGGCTGCGAGAACTGCCGCCGCGAGTTCCTCGAGGCCTGCGACAAGGCGGGCTTCGTCCCGCCCATCGCATACACCAGCGACGACATCATCGTCCAGCAGGCACTGGTCGCCGCGGGCATGGGCGTGACCACCATGCCGGGGCTGGCACTACGCACCCACCACGCGCCCAGAATCGAGGCCAGCGTCCTACGCGACTTCCGGCGGCACGTCTACCTGGCCACCTATGGCGACCCGCCGGATCCGCCCGCGACCACCGCCTTCATCACCGCACTGCGCCACGCCGTCCAGCAGACCCGACCAGGCGAGCCGACCCCACCCACGTAGGGTCCCGCACTCGACGAGCACCAAGGAGGCGACAGAAGATCCACCGAATCCACAAAGCCATCCCCGACGTCCGCTGACCGAGCCGTCCAGATCGACACAGGCGAGTCCCAGCTCAGTGAGTCGACCAACCGTCAACCTGACCAGGACGGGACGCCAGCTGGCACCCGCAGCCTGTCTGTCTCAAGCGGATTGACAGGCAGAGGCGTGCCCAGACCGGGATCCAGCCGGCGTTGACGCAGCACGCCAAGACAAGCACAAAGTCACACACTCACATCGGCATGTCAGCACGTTCGGCGGATGCGCGATCGACGGCAAACAAGTACTGCTCCGTCGGCGGTGCGGGTACGACGTCGAACGTGAGCAAATGCTCATCCGGTGCTCAAATCCATACGAGAATGCTCATCTTGCTGCGGAAGCTACATCGATCTCATGTTGCCGCCCCTTGCGACGGCCTTGTTGCGGCTAGGTAACGCCCGATGGGATCGATGCGGATGACGGCGCCGGTGTAGGGGGCGTTGATCATGTGCGTGCTGGAGATTGCGATGCCGACGTGAGTGATCGTGTTTGGGCTGGTGCCGAAGAACACCAAGTCGCCTGGCAGTAGTGGTGTGCCGGGTGGGAGCAGCGGACCGGCGTCGTGTTGGGTTTGCGCGGTGCGCGGGAGGGTGAGGCCGGCTGCGTGGTAGCGGCGTGGGTGAGACCGCTGCAGTCGAATCCGCCTTCGGCGTCGCCGTCGCCGCCCCAGACATAGGGTTTGCCGAGTTGGGCTTGTGCGAATGCCACCGCGGCCAGTGCGGCTTGGCTGGCCGGGCCGCCGCCGGTCAGGGTGCCGCCGTAGAGGGTGGCTTGGGTGAGCACTTTGTCGACGTACCAGTCGGCGTGGTTGTAGGTTGCCGGGTTCAACCTGGACCTGGCGCAGTGACCGAGTTCGCAACCGCGGACTACGGTGCCCGCATGTCGCTGGTGGGAAGGGACGTCGAGCAAGCGCGGATTCAACGCCTGCTGACAAATGCGCGCGACGAACGCAGCGGCGCGCTGGGGCTGCGGGGCGCAGCGGGCATCGGGAAATCGGTCCTTCTCGACCACGCTGTGTCGATCGCCGAAGCCGAGGGCAGCATGCACGTGGTCCGCGGGGCAGGGGTCGAGTCCGACTCCGAGCTGGCGTACGGCGGCCTACACCAACTCTTGTTTCCACACTTGGATCGGTTGGACGCCCTCCCCACTCCCCAGGCCACGGCACTACGTTGCGCTTTCGGCCTGGCCGAGGGAGACGAAGCCAACCGGTTCCTGATCTCCGCCGGCACCCTGTCGTTGCTCGCCGATCTGGCCGAGGATGCCCCGCTGCTGTGCGTGGTCGATGACCTGCAATGGCTCGACCAGGGTTCCGTGGAGGCGCTGTTGTTCGCGGCCCGCCGCTTCGTGGCCGACCCGATCGCGATGCTGTTTGCGGTGCGCGAGACGTCGATGCCGTTCGAAATCGCAGGCGTCGAGGTCGTGGATCTGTCCGGCCTCGCCGCGCCCGATGCCGCCCGACTGCTCGACGACCACGCACCGGAACTCATCGAACCGGTGCGGACCCGGGTCCTCGCAGAGTCCGGTGGCAATCCCCTGGCGATCATCGAGCTCGGGTCGTCGCGGCTCGCGGCACGCGATGTCGACGAGTCCGACCCGGCCGAGCAGGTCGGCCCCCTGCCGGTGACCCGCCGCGTGCAGGAGGAATTCCGCCACCAGATCGTGGAGCTTCCCGACCCCACCCAACGCGCGCTTCTGGTGGCGGCAGCCGACACGGCGGCGCCTCTTGCGACCATCCTGCACGTGATCGAATCCCTCGGTGGCACCCCCGGCGACCTGGCGCCCGCCGAACGCGACCGGCTGGTCCGGATCGACAGCCAGATAACGTTCCGCCATCCCCTGGTACGGGCAGCCGCCTACCAGGACGCGCCGCTGCACCGGCGGATCGAGGTACATCGCGCGTACGCCGAGGCGCTGCGCGCGGACGCCGATGCCGACCGCCGGGCCTGGCACCTCGCTGCTGCCACCACCACACCCGACGAGGCGGTGGCCGCCGAACTCGAAGGCGCGGCGGAGCGGGCCTGGCACCGAGGCGGCGCGATGGCGGTGTCCGCTGCCTACGAACGCGCCGGTCGACTCAGTGCCGACCGGGAGCTGAAGGCCCGGCGTATCGCCCGGGCCAGCCAGGCCGCGTTCGATGCTGGCAAGGCCGACCGCGCCGCCCGGCTGGCGGCCGAAGCGCTCTCGCTCACCACCGACCCCGGCATCCGGGCCGACGCCATCTATACCCGTGGCGCCGTGGAGTACGAACGCACCTCGCCGCGGGCCGATGCGGAGCTGACGATCGAGGCCGCCGCGTTGGTGCGCGACACCGATCCGGAGCGCGCCGCGCTCACGCTCTTCGAGGCTGCGCACGCCGCCCGGCACGGAGCGGCGCACGACCTCCTGGGGCGTGCGGCGGATCTGATGCGCGGGTTCACCCCGCCGGAGCACTGGGCACCCGTTGTCGCCGCCCTTCTCGGGTGGGCGGAGCTCTTCGCCGGACGCCCGGAGCTGGCCGTCGGCCCGATGCGCGATCTCCACACCGCCACACGCGGCGGGCACTACCTGATGCATCGCATCACGGCCGGGTTCGGCGGGCTCATGATCGCCGACGACGACCGCGTCATCGCCGGGACCGAGGACATGCTGGCCGAGGTGCGGGCTACCGGGGCGTTGGGGTGGGTCCCGTACACCCTGAACGTGCTCGCCGTGGCGCGGCTGTTCCGCGGCGAGTTCGCGGACGCCCGCGCGTGTGTGGCGGAAGGCGCATCCGTGAGCGACGAACTCGGGAACACGACCGAGAGCCTGGCACACCGGTCGGTGGAGGTGTGGTTACACGCCGTGTCGGGTGACGAGGCACGCAGCCGAGCTCTTGCCGAGGAGGTGCTCCCGCGAGCCCGAGCCCGGCACCGGGTCAATGCCGAGATCGCGGCCTGGGGTCTCGGGATGCTCGACCTTTCCGCCCGGCGGTTCGGGGAAGCATTCGACCGGCTCGAGCGAGTGTCCCGGGGACCTGCAAGCCGCGACCTCCTGGTCCGGGCGGTGCCGGATCTGGTGGAAGCAGCTGTGCGCAGCGGCAAGCCGGATCGCGCCCACGGACCACTGGCGGCGTTCCGGCACTGGGCTCAGCACGTCGACCGCCCGGTCGCCACCGGGCTCGTACTGCGCTGCCGGGCCTTGCTGGCCGACGACGGCGACGCCGATGCGCTGTACGCCGAGGCGCTGCGGCTCCACGAGCGGCACGGCGGCCCCTATGAGCGCGCCCGTACCCAGCTGGTCTACGGCGAGTGGCTGCGCCGCCGACGCCGCCGTACCGAGGCCCGCGGCCATCTCGCGGCGGCAGTGTCCGCGTTCGAGCGCCTCGGCGCGGAGCTCTGGGCCGAGCGTGCGCGCGGCGAGCTGGCCGCCTTCGGCGAGCGGGGCGATGAGCCTCAGCGCAGCGGCCCGCTCACCCTGTTGACCCCGCAGGAGCTGCAGGTCGTACGGCTGGCCGCCGACGGTCACACCAACAAGGAGATTGCCGCACAGCTCTTCCTCAGCCCACGGACCGTCGGCCACCACCTCTACAAGGCGTATCCGAAACTCGGCGTCACCGGTCGCACCGAGCTGGCCCACCTCGTCTAGCGGCCGACGCCAGTCATCGGTTTCCCGGACACCGGTCACGATGACCGATGCGTCACCGGGGAGCCCCGCCTAGCGTTTTCCAGCATCCAGACAGCGGCCGTCGGCCGCAACGCTCGAATTGTCAGAAACGACCATCGAGAGCAACGCCAACGACGAGGAGACGACCATGACGAAATACTTCCTGAGCCTCCCTCACGACTCCGCCGAGGAGCCGACGATGGAGAGCATGGACCCCGCGGAGCTGCAGGAGATAATGGCCGCGGTCGGTGCGTTCAACACCGCCGTTCAGGAAGCAGGCGCGTTCGTGTCCGCCGGAGGCCTGCACCCGCCGTCAAGCGCGACCACGGTGGACTACACCGGAGACAGCCCCGTACTCACACCGGGCCCGTTCGTCGAGGCCAAGGAGTACCTCGGTGGCTTCTGGATCATCGAGGCCGAAAACGACGACGTCGCGATCGAATGGACCAAGCAGGCCTCGCGCGCGCTGCGAAGCAGGATCGAGGTACGTGCTCTCCAGGACGAACCCGCTGCCTGACGGTCCGGCCGGCAGAGGGCCGTGCCGTGGTTGGTTGCGCCTCCGCGTTCCGCTACTGGTTGCCGGTGGTGTCGTCGAGGTTGAGCCGGTACCAGGTGTTGTCGGTGATGAGATGTAGGTCAGCGCCGCGGCCGATGATCTGGGTGTTGGCGGGACTACTTCGCCCGCCGCACCGCGGACACCGACTACGCCTCCATCTCGCACATGGTCCTGGAGGTCGCCCACCACTTCTGGGAAAAGATCGAACGGATCAACCCGACCAGGCCGACCTGCACATCGACCCGGAGGTCTACGCGACCTGGCGGCACATGATCAGCACCCGCGACGACGGCAAACCCCGTGCCGGTGTCGACGGCATCGTGATCTGCGTCCGCAGCTTCTGTTATGACCTGCACACCTGGGCCAACGACGAGCCCGAACGCTGGGCGCAGTGGGTCGCGCCCTGCCCGGTGCCACCGAGCGAGATCCGCGGCTTGGGCAAGCGACGACGCCGGATCAACGAACACACCGCCGACCGCACCCGTCAGCGTCAACCCCTGCTGCCGATCCTGGTTCAGCACGTCGAGGAACGCTATGACAAGGCACGCACCCTCCTCGAACACGCCCGACAGGCTCAACCAGGCCGAGACGTTCCTGCTCGACGGGCGCTCCTACCAGCGGGTGATCACCAAGAGCGACCTCCACCAGCGGCGCCGGTCCGGTGGTCAGAGCCCGGTCCGGGTGCTCGACGAAGCCACTGGCGTGCTGATCCACATCGAGACCGACGAGGAAGCCGCGTTCTGGGACTGGGCCTGCGTTGAAACGCTGCGCCACTCCGGCGTCCGTATCGAGGAACTCTGCGAACTGACCCACCTCAGCATCCGCCAATACCAGCGTCCGAACGGAGAAGTGATCGCGCTTCTGGTGATAGCACCGTCCAAAACGGACCGGGAGCGAGTCATATCCGTTGAGCGCCGAGCTGTTCCACGTCATCGCCTCGGTCATCCGCCGCCACACCCAGGACGGCCGCAGCATCCCACTGCTGAGCCGGTTCGACCCGCACGACAAGGTCTGGAGCCCACAACTGCCGTTTCTGTTCCAACGCCGCATCGGGTCCACCAACCGCGTCATCGCCGGCGGCACCGTCCTGAACATGGTCAAACGGCGCTGTCACGAGCTCGCCGAGCAGCATCCCGGCTTCCGCACCACCCGCTTCACACCACACGACTTCCGCAGGATCTTCGCCACCGAGCTGGTCAACAGCGGCCTGCCCATCCACATCGGAGCAGCCCTGCTCGGCCACCTCAACATCCAGACGACCCGCGGTTACGTCGCCGTCTTTGACGAAGACATCGTCCGCCACTACGTCGCCTTCCTCGACCAGCGGCGCGAGCTGCGCCCCGTCGAGGAGTACCGCGACGCCACCAGCGAGGAATGGGCCGAGTTCGACGAGCACTTCGACAAACGCAAGGTCGAACTCGGCTCCTGCGGACGTCCCTACGGCACGCCCTGCCAGCACGAGCATGCATCCGCTGTCCGATGCTGCACGTCAACCCGAAGATGCTCGCACGGCTCGACGAACTCGAAGCCGATCTGCTCGACCGCCGCGACCGCGCCGAGGCGGAGAACTGGGCTGGCGAGATCGAAGGCATCGACATGACCCTCACCTTCCTGCGAGCCAAGCGCGACGACACCCAGCGAAAGCTCCGTCGACCGGCCATCAGCCTGGGCATCCCCACGTTCAAGGAGGCGAACGGGCAATGAACCGCACCTCATTGAGCAACGGCAACGTCACATTCATAGACCAGGCAAGCGAACATGCCTCACGGCGCGACCTGCCCGCGAGTAATTGGACCGTCCCCGCCGCCATCGCCATGGGAAGCAACGACACCCGGGCCATGCGCCCTCGGTCAGGTCCGGAGCCAGCGGTCGAACCACGCACGGGTCCGGCGCAGGACGTCGAGTTGGTGACGGCGTTCCCGGATCGAGTGCCCCTCCCTGGGGTAGATCACGAACTCGTGCTCGGCGCCGAAGTGGCGCAGTGCCCGGTGGAAGTACACGGCCTGGCCGAGGGGGACGTTGGTGTCCTCGGCGCCGTGCAGGATGAGCACTGGGGTGCGGATGCGGCTGGCGAAGGAGATCGGACTGACCGCGTCATGCGGGTGTGGGCCGATGCCGGACCACCCGGTGCTGCCGCCGAGCGCGGCCTCGAACTGGCCGTACTCGCCGGTCGCGGCGAGCATGCCCCAGTCGGTGACACCGGCGCTGACAAGCGCGGCGCGGAACCGCTCGGTCTGCCCGACGGCCCAGGCGGCCATGAACCCGCCGTGGCTCCCGCCGGCGATGCCCAGCCGATCCGGATCGGCGACGCCCTCGGTGATGAGCAGGTCGATGCCGGTCAGGATGTCGGTCCACTCCTCCTGTCCGACCCTGCCAGCCACGCTGAGGGCGAACTGGTGGCCGTGGCCTTGGCCCCCGCGCGGGTTGGGCAGGAACACCGCGTAGCCAGCTGTGGCCAGCCACTGCGCGCTGGGGAACCAGAACAGCTGGAAACGATCGGCGTAACGGTCGTAGGGGCCTCCGTGCACGATCGTGACGAGCGGGAACGGGCCGTCCGACGCCGTTTTTCCGACCGGCAGTACGAGCAGGCCGTCCAGGTCGAGGCCGTCGGCGGCACGGTAGGCCAGCGGTTGTTGGGTCCCGAGAGCGATGCCGTTCAGTTCCGGGCGGCTGTTGGTGATCTTTCGCAGTGGCCCGGTCGCTGGTCCGACGTGAACGTTCGCGGGCTGGTATCGGGTGCCGGTCAGTGCCGCGATTTTCTCGCCGGTGGGTGTGATGGTGAGGTCGTCGAGGTGTCCGGGGTGCTGCGACAAGGTCGTGGGGCCGGTGGGGTCGAGTCGGGCCAGGGTCGTGTTCAGGCCGTCGGCGAACACAACCAGCGGAGCGGTATCGGTCTGGTGCAGTTCGGTGGGGCACATCGGGAGGCCGGAAGTCCGGTTACGCAGGACGCGGCTGTCCACGGTCAGGTCGAACACGGCGGTGCCTGCTTGCAGAACCGGTGGGGTGAGAGCGATATAACCGAGGTGCCAGCCGTCCTCGCCTGGCCACCAGGCCAGAGATCGTGCGTCTGCCCCGACCGCTCCGAGATCCACCGTGGCCCCGGTCGTGGGGTTGAACAGGTGCAGGTGGCCGGTGCGGGGTCCGTAGTCGTTGTCGCTGCTGGCCTGGGTGAGTACGGCGAGCAGGCCGCCGTCGGGACGTTGCCGCAGTTCCACGACGTGCCGGTCGCCGAACACGCTCGGGGTGGTGACCTGGCCGGTGCGCAGGTCGAGCAGGCGCAACCGGGCGCGCGGTTCGCGCTCGCCGACGACAATGGCGTCGTCGCGGTCCTGGGCGCGGCGCGTGTCCTGTTCGGTGGGTTCGTCCTGGGCGAGCAGAGTGACCATGTTGGGGTCGGCGAGCGCCAGGTGGTCGATGACGCCAGCACGCCAGCTGGTCACCGCGGTCGCCGCGCCGTCGGCGAGGGTGAGCCGGTGCACCTGCGAGGTGCCGCGGTCTGCGCGGTCGGACAGGAAGAACAGCGTGCCCGAGTCCGCGGACCAGCGTGGTCGAGACTCCGCTGCGGTGTCGGTGGTCGCCCGGCGCGACGCGGCGGCGCCGTCGGTGTCGACGAGCCAGAGTTCGGTGTCGAGGTGGTCACCGGTCCGGCTGATGGGAGCGAGGACGTAGCAGAGCAGTTGCCCGTTCGGGGCAAGGGCCGGGGTCTGCGGTGCGCGACCATCAACCACGAGCTCGGCGGTCAGACCTGTCATGTGATCAGTCTGCCAACATCAACAGCGCAGCACGCGATCGAGTCAGCACAGGTTGACACGATGTTGTCCGGCGAGTTCCTGGGCGGATCGTTGCCCTCGACCCGTACGGACGGTTGCCGTGCCGACGATGCAGCACCCCGATGCGCCTGGCCAGCGGTAGTGCAGATAAGTACTAGCGAGTACAAGATTTCGCCACTCAAGAAAGCGGCGCGCCAGCTGCTCGGCTACCCGCACCCAAGCGAGTGCCGAGGGGTGTGTATGTCGAGCAGGCCATCGGGATCAGCACCGATGAGTTCACCCGCGCGAAGGACTCGGACGTCCAGTACCTGCGCAATGTATTCCCGCTGATCGAACTCGGCTGGGACCGCGCCCGATGCGTCGAGTACCTCGCCGAGCGCGGGTTCGAGAAGACCGTGAAGTCCGCCTGTGTCGGGTGCCCGTTCCACGGCAACGCGGGCTGGCGCTGGATCCGTGACACCGACCCCGACGGGTGGGCCAAGGCGGTCGAGTTCGACAAAGCGATTCGCGACGGCTACCCGCACGCGACCAAGCAGGGACAGGAATTGCGCGGGCAGTACTTCCTGCACCGCTCCTGCCAACCGCTGGACCACGTCGACCTCGACCCACCCACCGCCAACACCGCCGCCGACGCCGCCACCGCCACGCGGCACCTGCGGCTCGTCACCGCGCCGGCAGTGCACGAGGAGGGCGACCCGGACGGCTGCTCGCCCTGGTCCTGTCGCTCCGGCGCGCGGGTCACCGGCACTGACACCAGTACCGACGCCGGGGAGCGTGTCGCATGAGCTCCCACCGACTCGTGGTCTGGCTGTGCGCCGCCGCCTACGTGATCGCGCTGGCCGCGGCGAACCTGCTCACCTCGACATTCGAGTTGGTGCCGGCCGGGTTCGGCCTGTCCGTCACCGCCGGCACCTACACCGCTGGGCTTGTCCTCGCGCTGCGAGACACGCTGCACGACCTGGCCGGCGCGCGCGTCGTGCTCGCCGCCCTGGCGGCCGGTGCCGACCGAACCCGCTCCGATCGTGAACATGGTGGCGGCGAGGCTGATCACGGCGTCGACTCTCCGGTTGTACCTGGCCCAATGCTTGTCATGAGACATCTCTCGGGGACGTCTGTGATCTAGCGGCTGAGATTGCCGACGATCGACATGGTCGCGCGCAGTTCGGAGGTCATGCAAAGCTCCAGGCGCTTGCCACGAGTTGCTCGAGGTCGGCGAGCCTTTGTCGGATCACACCACGGTCATCGCGTCGCACCACAAGCGCCGCGAGATCAGCCAGCTCGTGCCACGCCGACAGTTTGTTTGTTGGGCGGGCGGCACACCTTTGGCGGTTCCGTCCCTCGCCGAGGTACCCAAATCTTGTCTTGCGAGGCACGGCGATAATGGAGGTGTGGCCGGATTGCGGCGAGCGGGGTGGATCGTCAGCGTGGCGTGCGGTGTGGTGCTGGTGGCAGTCGGTGGGTTGATGGTGTGGAAAGGCCTCGACGCCGCCGACAAGATCGGCAGCGTGATCGGCGCGTTGAGCGGGGTGATCGGTCTGGGGTTGGCCGCCTACGGCGTGGTGTCGACCCGGCGCGCGGGCCCGACAGCACCGTCGGTGTCGAATACGGTCGAGGGCTCGACCATCGGCGGATCGAACGTGCAGATTGGTCACGTGGGCCGGGACGCGCGGATTGAGCGGAGCGAGTAGTGGAGTTGTCCCGCGGCCACCGCAACTCCGTCGCCGGGTCGTGGATCAACGGACCGAACATCCAGATCGGCGCTGCGGAGAACGTGACGCTGGCGTTGGACGGCGAGCCGTACCAGGTGCAGTGGCTTGAGCCGGTGCCGCGGTCGAGCTGGGTACCCAAACACCGGCGGACACCGAGCTACTTGCTCGACCCGCGCCGTGAGGTCGTGCCCTACTGGCCACGACCGGACATCGAGCGCGCGCTGACCGGGTGGCGTGATGCCGTGGATGCCCCGGCGTCGGTCTTGCTGTTGCACGGTCCGGGCGGACAGGGCAAGACGCGGCTCGCGAACGCGTTCGCGGGCAACAGCCATGAGCGATGCTGGCGGGTGGCCCGAGCGGTGTCGAAGGCGGTGTCACCGGCCGACGTGCTGGATCACGGACCGCCGACGAGCGGTGTCGGCGGTCCTGCGTTGGTCGTCGTCGACTACGCCGAGCGCTGGCCACTCGACGCTCTGGTGTCCATGATCCGCTCGGTGACGACCCGCAACCGCGAGCACCTGGTGCGGATCCTGCTGCTGGCGCGGACCCGCGCCCATGTCTGGACATCGCTTCGGCCGGAGCTCGATCGTTTGCCGCTCGAGCTCGCGGAGCCGCTCGAAGTGGCCGATCTGGTCAGTGGCCTCGCCGACCGGGCTGCGGCGTTCACCGTTGCCGCGCAAGAGTTCCAAGCCGCGATGGAGCTGTCGTCGACCGGCGTCCCGGTTCCGGACCTCGACGCACCGGAGTTCGGCTCGGTCCTCAATTTGCACATGTCCGCGCTGGCCGCGGTCTGCGCCGACCACGACCAGGTGCGGCGCCCAGAACTCACCGAGCTCTCCGGCTTCCTGCTGAATCACGAAGCCCGCTACTGGCCCAACGGCACCGCCGGCGTGACCCGGGACGACGCGGCTTCCAGCGTTTTCCTCGCCACCCTGTTCGGCCCTCTCCCCGACGCCGAACTTGCGCGCACGCTGCTGGCGTCT
Source organism: Actinophytocola sp. (assembly GCF_050699935.1). NCBI lineage: Bacteria > Bacillati > Actinomycetota > Actinomycetes > Pseudonocardiales > Pseudonocardiaceae > Actinophytocola > Actinophytocola sp. Next base: position 22,893 of record NZ_JBOHGB010000064.1, on the reverse strand, counting down.
GCAGCTTTTTCGGACACCAGCCCTCGCGCCCTGATCAGTTGGCACGACACGCTCTACCCCGACCGGCTGTCACATGACGCCACGACCGAGGCCGCGCTCGTGCCGCTCCGACCGGACCGCCTCGGCGAGGACTTCGTCGCGCGGCGCCTCGCCGATCACCCGCGGGCGGCGGAAACCCTCGAACGGTTGCTGCTGCGCTGGTCGGACGATCCCGACGATCCCGTGACCACCGACGCACTGCGCCGGTGCCTGATCGTCCTGGCCGCGGCCGCGGACCGGCACGAGGTCGTCCGACCCGTCCTGTGGGCGGTCCTCGAACAGTCGCAGAGCCTTGCGACCCAGGTCAGCGGTCCAGTGTTGCTGACGTTGATCGCTGCCGCTCCGGTGGCTCTGTGCGGCACAGTCCTCTTGCGGTTGCCCGAGTACCGCACGGACCTGCTGCAGACCGCGGCGGCGCTGGCAAAGCACGTCGTCCGTCACCTGCGCGCCGACGCCGATCCGAATCTGCGCGTGGAACTCCTCACGCAGCAGACACGGAGGCTGAGGTACGCGGGCGATCGGAAAGGCGCGCTCGCGTCAGCCTTCCAAGCAGCCCAGGAAAGCGGCGAACTCGCGAAACGCGACCCCGCCACTTACTTGCCCGCCTACGGGTCGAGCTTGACCAATTTCGGAAACCAGCTCTCCGACGCAGGCGAGCGGCAAGCCGCGATCACCCCGGCCCGCGAAGCAGTGACGATCTTCCGCTACCTCGCCGAGGCAGGCCCTGATCACCAAGACAGCTTGGCGGCAAGCCTGAACAACCTCAGTGCTCAGCTCGCCGAAGCAGGCGACAAGCAGGGCGCACTCGGGCCCGCACGCGAGGCGCTCGCCATCCGCAGGGAGCTCGCTGAAGCCGATCCACTGGCCTTCCGGCCACCCCTCGCCGCCACCTTGCAAAACTTCGGTGTGCGGCTCGGTGAGGCCGGGCACACGCGAGACGCAGTCGAACCAGTCGGCGAAGCGGTGGCATTGCTTGGCGAGCTCGTTGAAACCAACGCCGCCGAGTTCGCCCCCAAGTTGGCGCTCGCGCTCAACAACTACGGCAACCTGCTGGCAGCGGCCGGCAGGTTGGCAACTGCTGTCGGCCCGACCCGGGAAGCCGTTGTGCTCTACCGGAAACTCGTAGAATCGGATCCCCTGGCGCACCGCGCCGAACTGGCCCGGAGCCTGAGCAACCTGGGACTCTGGCTGGCGCGCAACGGCGATGTGACGGCGAGCTTCGCTCCCGCCGAAGAGGCGGTAGCCCTCTACCGCGAGGTCGCCGCGGTCGATCCTGGCGCCTTCCTGCCGGAACTCGCCAGGTGTCTGGCCGTCCTCGGGACCGCGTTCAGCCGAGCTGGTCGTGGACAAGCAGCCCTCGATGCTGTTGGCGAGGCAGTCGTGCTCTACCGCGAACTAGCCGCAGCCGACCCCGCCCCGGTTCGCGCGGCCTTGGCGGCCAGTCTGGATGACTTGAGCCAATATCAGGCGGACCAAGGCGCTGCGCACGCCGCACTTACCACCGCCGAGGAAGCTGTCTGCCTCTACCGCGAGCTCATCGAAACCGAGCCCTTGGTGCACCGCCCGAGACTTGGCAGAGCATTGGACCGGCTCAGCCGGCGGCTGCACATGACAGCCAACGGACCCGCCGCCGTTACCGTCGCGCAGGAAGCCGTCGCCCTGCAACGCGAACTCGCCGAAACCGACCCTGACTGCCGTCAGAGTCTTGCCGAGGACTTGCTCAACCTGTTCGTCCTCCTCACCTGCATCGGCGATGAGGAAGCCGGTCACGCCGCGCTGGCAGAAGCAGGAGCAATCACAAGCGAAATCACTGGCGACAGGCCCACCTTCCACGTCGCAATCGAGCAAGGCCTGTGGGGAATCGCTTGGACGCAGTCGGACAAGGATCGGCTGAAAGGCGCGTACGCGGAGAAACCCGACCAGACATAGCGAAGCCCCACAGCACAACGCCGAGTGGGTCACAGAGACCCACTCAGCGTCGGATGCGGTGGCGGTGGCATTTGAACCCACGGAGGACGTAAACCCGCCTCAGCCACTACGAACAAAGCGGCTACTCACCTAACTGCCGTCGCAGTACCAGCTCAAGCAGTCGCAGGCAAGCAATGATCTAGCACATCGCCCGCCCCGAGACGACATCCGTGACGCACCCAATCGCTCATCGGCAGAAGCGGACGTTGGAGCTGGTGCTTCCCAAAATACGGTCTGCGGCCGTCTGGCTCGCTTGCTGTTGATCGAGTTGCGGTGTCTCCCCTTAGGGGGCATCACGGTGTCGACCTATCGACCGTTTCAGGGAGGCTGTCATGGCATGGGTAGAGCAAGTGGGGCAGCACTCGTGGCGCGTGCGCTACCGCACCGATAGTGGCTACGGCTCCGTGTCGGGCTTCGACAGCCACAAGGTGGCGCAGGATTACCTGCAGGACATGCGCGTCGACCGGCGTCGCGGGACCTGGCTGGACCCGGCCGGTGCGAAGATTCGACTCGGCAAGTGGGTCGAGCGGTGGATCGAAACGATCGACGTGGAAAACCCGAACCGAGGAGAACTACCGCCGGTGCCTGCGGCTGCACATCCTGCCACGTTGGGGCAGCCTCGGCCTGGGTGAAATCACCGCCTCGGCCGTGACCAGATGGTTGAAACAGCTCCGCCAGCAGTACGCGGCGTCCACCGTCGTCACACTCCGCACCATCCTCTCGATGATCCTCGATGACGCCGTCGACGACCGCCTCATCCCCGCCAACCCCGTGCGCCGGCGACGTCGGCGCGGCCGACGCCGCGACTATGCTCCCACCCCACGTGAGCGGGTGTAGGCCATGCCCGAGCAGGTGCTACGCATCGCCGAGCAGGCCACCCGGCTGGGCGGCCCATCTGCTGGGCTGCTTGTGATCACCACCGCGTGGACCGGCTGCCGGTGGGGCGAGATCGCCGGGCTACAACGTGACCACGTGGACCTCGACCGCAGCGTGATCACCATCGATCCGACATTGGCGCACTGCACGAGTCCGCGCATCAGTTATGGCTCGGGCCGCCGAAGACACCGGCGTCGGCTCGCACCATCACCCTCCCCCGTTCTTGATCGCGCAACTCGGCGAGCACCTCGCCCACAGCAAAGGCTCGTTCGTGTTCACGAGCCGCCACGGCCACCCGCTATGGCGCAGCACCTTCGATCGTCGGGTCTTCCGCCCCGCAGTCGACGGCAACGCCCAGAAAGCCACCCAGCCAGTACGACCAGGCCTGACCTTTCATGGGCTTCGGCACAGTCACAAGACCTGGCTCATCGCCGACAACATGCCGGAAATCGCCCAAGCTCGACGCCTCGGCCACCACCTCGCTAACCGACTCGTCGAGGTCTACAGCGACGTCGCACCCGAAATCGAAACCCGCCTCCTCGCCAGCCTGGAACGCCGCTGGAAGCAAGCCACAGCCAACAAACGATCTCGCTGCGCGCCGCGACGCCGACGTGACCCCCACACGGCCCCCGCGCAGCGCACCACCCTCCGCTCCAACCGATCAACTCGGAAACAGAAGGTCAACGTCAGTAGCAACTGGACATTCACACCAGACATCCGCACTGGCAGTGCTCCAGAATCGCTCCACTTGAGTACCGCCAACGGCCACCACCGACCGTGGCTACCGATCATCGCAGAACTGCGAGACGTCCTCCGACCAGGCAAAACGTCCGGTCGACGAGAATTGATCAAGAAGTGGAGCTGAGGGGGCTCGAGCCCCTGACCCCCACACTGCCAGTCTGGTGTGGACAGTGACTCTCACCTGCATCTTTACCGTATCACCACGTCAAACCCGTTGCAACCACTGCGGTTGAGTGCACCTGACTGCAGTTCAGCGTTGTTGGACGCGCGCCCGTGCTCCAGGTCTGCTCCAGTCCGATCCGGTGTGAAGACCGGGCTCCCGTGATCGTGATCGCCCTGCTCGGCCCGATCTACCACCTGCTCGACCGGGCCGACCGGGTCCGCGCGTACGCCGAGGCGCGCCGCGTCGTCCGTGCCGGCGGCGTGGTGCTGGCCGCGGCGATCAGCCGCTGCGCGCCGATGTACGAGACGCTGCTGAACGGCATGGCCGACCGGCCGGACTTCGTCGACATGATGCGCGCCGAGCTAGCGACCGGCGAACGCCGCGGCGTGCTCGACCTCGTGGGCTTCACCACGGTTTACTTCCACCGGCCCGAGGAGCTGCCCGGCGAGGTCGCCGACGCGGGCCTGCACCTCGACGACCTCTACGCCGTGGAGGGCATGACGCACTGGATGCCCGACATCGAGCAGCGACTGTCCGATCCGGATGGTCGGGCGCTGGTGCTCGAGCTGGCCGCACGCACCGAGCGCGAGCCCTCGATTCTCGGCGCCACCCCGCATGTGCTCGTCGCCGCGCACCGGTAAACCGCTTGCCCCGGTGTGCTGGACTTTCCGCATGGACCGTGCGGCCGCGCTGGCGGCGTTCGACGAGCAGCTCCGCGAAACCGTCTGGCCAGGCCTCGGCGTCGGCCGACTCGAACGGGTCGGCAACATGATCCGCTGCGTCAGTCCCTGGCCGGACGGCTGGAACGGCATCGACTGGTCCGACCTCGCCTCGTCGACCGCCGACGCGGCGATCGCCGAGCAGGTCGCCTACTTCACCGGCCTGGTCGGTGGTTCGAGTGGAAGTACTACACCCACGACAAACCGAACGACCTGCCCGACCGGCTGCGCGCGGCCGGGCTCCAGCCCGGCGAGGAGGCGGCCCTGATGGTCGCCGACATCGCGGACCTCCCGACCAACCTGCCCGCGCCCGAGGGCATCGAGCTTCGCACGGCCACCGATGACGCCGGCCTGTGGCTGGTCAAGCATGTACAGGAGGAGGTCTTCGGCGGCGACTTCGCATCGGGGATCGCCAGCCTGCGCGAGCGGTTGGCCAGGGACCCGAACGCGCTCGCCATCGTGCTCGCGATGGCTGACGGGAACCCGGTGTGCGCGTCGCGGGTGGACTTCCACGAGGGCACCGACTTCGCCAGCCTCTGGGCGGCGGCACGCTGCCCAATGGCGCCGGCGCGGCATATACCGCGCGGTGGTGGGCTTCCGCGCCGGGCTGGCCGCCGAGCGGGGCTTCACCTACCTACGCATCGACGCCCTGCCGATCAGCCAGCCGATCCTGGAGAGACTCGGCTTCGTCCGGATCAGCACGACCATCCCCTTCACGACGCCAGAGTGACGCCGGTGCATCGGCGTGCCCACGGCATGGGTCAGGCGGCCGCGAACACCGCCTCGATCAGCGCCGACGACCGCGGGTCGACGACCCCGCCGGGCAGCATCTGGTTGACCACGCAGCCGAACGCGACCCCACGCTCCGGGTGCGCGAAGCCGACCGAGCCGCCGAGCTCGTAGTGCCCGAACGACCCCGGGCCGGCCATCGGGCGTAGCGGGTAGGACAGCTGGAAGCCGAGCCCGAACCGGCTCGCGAAGCCCAGCACGCGGTCGGTCCCCTCGGCCTGCGGTGTCGTGGCGTCGGCCAGCGTCCGCGCCGACAGCAGCCGTACGCCGTGCACCTCGGCGAGGCACGCGGCGTATATCGTGGCCAGTGCGTGGGCGGTCGACATGCCGTTCGCCGCGGGGATCTGCGCGGCCCAGGCGCTCCGGTCGTTCATCACGGCGAAGAGGCCGTTCGGCACGAAGAAAGCCTTGTGCGCCAGCTGGTTCGGGTCCAGCATCAGCGCGGCCAGCGGGTCCGGCGGCGCGCCCGGCGCGGGCGGCGGCGCCAACACCAGTGGCGCCACACGGTCCATTTCGGACTCCGGCAGGCCGACGTACAGGTCGATGCCGAGCGGCTCCGCGATCTCCTCGCGCACGAGCTCGCCCGGTTCAGGCCGGTGACGCGGGCTAGCACCTCGCCGACCAGCCAGCCGTAGATCAGCGTGGTAGCCGTGCGCGTGCCCGGCTCCCACACCGGCGCCTGCGCGGCGAGTGCCTCGACCATCGGGGTCCACCGGTACACGTCGTCCATCGCGATGACCGGGTCGACGTGCGGCAGGCCGGCCTGGTGGGTGAGCAGCCAGCGCACCGGAACCTCCGCCTTGCCTGCGGCGGCGAACTCCGGCCAGTACGTCGCGACCGGAGCGTCGAGGTCCAGTTCGCCGCGCTCGACGAGGCGCAACGCGCAGATCGCCATCGCGCCATTGGTCGCCGACGCCACCATCTGCAGCGCGCGCCGCGTGTAGGGCTCGTCGCTGGCCGGCGAGACGAGCCCACCGACCAGGTCGACGACCTCATGCCCACCGACCCACACGGTGCACGCCGCCCCGACGTCGCCGCCCACCGTGAAGTTCGCCTCGAACACCTCGCGGACCCGCTCGAACCCGGGCGCGACCGTGCCGTTCACCTCATCCATGCGGGCAGACTAGCCAGCACCGAACGTCGGCCCACAAACGAAGGCGCCTGACCTGGAGCCGACCGCCTGGCAACCGATCGAATCGGCGAGTCTTGGCTTGCCAACCCGCCACGGGTAGGTTAATGGCGACCTCGCGACGGGCCAATGTGGAGGCGCAGTGGAAAACCAGTCGCCGAGCCAACCGAATTACGTGTTACGGGCCCTGGAGCGCTTCGCCGAATATGGTGACCGGGAAGCTGTCATCGGCCGGGGTCGCCGATTGACCTACGCGGACCTTGCCACCGGCGTGCTGTCGGTCGCCGCGGCTCTGCGGGCGAACGGTGTTCGGTCCGGCACGGCGGTCGGGGTATTGGTCACGCACCCGCCGGAGGCTCCCATCCTCCAGCTCGCGATGCACCTGATCGGCAGCCGTTCGGCGTGGATCGATCCCGCCGCGCTGCGCCGGGAGGTGGACGACTACCTGCGCCTGGTGCCGCCGGATGTGTTGATCTACGACCCGAGCACGCACGAGGAGCAGGGCGAGCAGCTCGGTGCCCGGCTCGGGGTGCCGCTGCTGTGCCTCGGCGCCGACGGGCAAGGCCCGAACCTCCTCGCACCGCGGCCGGACGCGCCGAGCCCCGCCGATCTCCTCGGCGCGGACGAGCCGCAGTCGGTGTTCCAGACCAGCGGCACGACCGGGGTACCGAAATCCGTGCATCATCGCCAAGATCTCTACCAGCAACTGGACGTTCTCGCCCAGGAGCTGCTCGACGCGGGCGAGCGGAACGTCCACCATCTCACCCAGACCCCGCTGTGGCATCCGGCCGGCCAGATCTCCGCGCTGCTCTACCTGTTCTGCGGGGGGCTGCTGGTGATCATGGAGAAGTTCCATGTCGGAGATTTCTGCGCCACCATCGAGCGGGAGCGGGTGAGCTCGGTGTTCATCTCGCCACCGATGCTCTACCAGCTGCTCGATCACCCCGCCCTGGCCGACGCGGACCTGAGCAGCCTGAACCTGCTCTCCGTCGGCAGTTCCGCGGCCGCGCCGGACCGGCTGCGCCAGGGCGTCGCGCGGTTCGGCCCGATCCTGCGCATCACCTACGGGCTGAGCGAATGCCCGTTCATCTCGGCTTTTCCCGGTGTCGGCAGCGAGCCCGAGCACCCGCAGCGCCTTCTCTCGTGCGGCAAGCCGTACGGCGACGTGCGGGTGGAGATCCGCGGCGAATCCGGCGGCGTGCTCGGCACCGGCCAGGTCGGCGAGCTGTGGGTGGCCAGCCGGATGAACTTCGCCGGCTACTGGGGCCAGCCGGAGCTGACCGCCGAGACCATCGTCAACGGCTGGGTCCGCACCCGCGACCTCGGGTATGTCGACGCCGACGGATACCTCCACCTCGTCGGCCGCGTGCAGGACACGATCCTCACCGGGCCCGGCTCCAGGTGCATCTACCCCAGGCCGATCGAGGACGTGCTCGTCACCCACCCGAAGGTGCGCGCCGCGGCGGTCATCGGCGTGCCGGACGCGGAACTCGGCGAAGCGGGGCACGCGTTCGTGGTGCCGGATCCGGACGCGACGGTCACCGCCGAGGAGCTCACCGCGCTGGTGCGCCAGGAGCTGACCCCGGTGTGGGTGCCGCGCGGCATCCAGTTCGTCGACTCCCTCCCGCTGACCGGCATCGGCAAGGTCAACACGAAGGCATTGCGGGCCAGGTACGCCGCCGAGCACGGCGCGGCGTCCGACCCGATCGGCACCTCGGTGTGAGGCCGCGCGTCGGGTTCATCGCGCTGTTCGTCGCGGAGATCGTCTCCGCGCTCGGCAATCGTATGTCCATTGTGGCCATTCCCTGGCTGGTGTTGGTGACCACCGACAGCCCGGCCAAGATGGGGCTGGTCGCGGTCGGCCAGTTGCTGCCCTACCTGCTGGCCGGGGTGCTCGCGACCCCGCTCGCCGACCGGTTCGGGCTGCGGGCCGCGTCGATCGCGACCGATGTCGGCAGCGCGCTGGCGACGGCGGCGATCGCCGCGATCCCGGGTATCGGGTTCTCCGCGATTCTCGGGTTGGTGGCCGTCGCGGGCGCGTTACGGGGTGTCGGCGACCGGGCCAAGCACGTACTGCTGCGCCCGATGGCGGAGGCCGCCGGCGCGCGGATGGTGCGGGTGACCGCCGCGTACGAAGGGTTGGCCCGCGGCGCGATGCTGGTCGGTGCCCCGCTCGGCGGGTTGCTGATCTACTGGTTCGGCGCGCAGGGCGCGATCTGGGTGGACGCCGTGTCGTTCGCGGTTTGTGCGGCGATCGTCGCCGCGCTGGTGCGACCGCCGGCGGAACCGGACGTGGCACCCGTGTCGGAGCCGTACCTGCAGGCGCTGCGCGGTGGCGTCCGCTACCTGCGGCACGATCGATTGTTGCTCGGCCTGCTGGCGATGATCTTCCTCGCCAACCTCTTCAGTCAGGCCAGCACGGCGGTGTTCGTGCCGATCTGGGTGTCCGATGTGGTCGGCTCCCCCGCTTTGCTCGGCACGATCCTCGGCGCATTCGCCGCCGGCGCGGTGCTGGGCAGCATCCTGTTCACGGCGCTCGCGCCCACACTCCCGCAACGGACGACGTTCCTGATCGCGCTCGCCGTCGGCGGATCCCCGCAACTCCTGGTGCTGCTCAGCCACAACCTGCCGCTGGTGCTCGCGGTAACGTTCTGCTGTGGCGTGGCGATGGCATCGCTCAACCCGATTCTCGGTGCGATCCAATACGAACGGATCCCCACCCACCTACAGACCAGGGTCTTCGGGTTGGCGACCGCCATCTGCTACGCCGGCCTCCCGGTCGGCGGCGCCCTGGGCGGCCTCGCGGCCGCCGCCCTCGGCCTCAACCCCGCCATCCTGCTGGCCGGCTGCCTCTACCTCGCGGTGACCCTCGTGACGCTGTTCCGCCTGCGGTCGCGTGACCCCGCGATGCCCACCAGGCAGCCAAACAGCGGACATGGCCTGCCCCACGAGCGGACATGACTTTGCCGGAGCCCTGCCCCCAGGTTTCGCAGTTTCCCGTTCTGCTCGTGACGAATCATTAGATCTTACGTATAGCCTTCTTCATAAGGCCTATCTCCTGGAGAACTTTCTCCAGCTCCGGCTTAAGTTTGTCCTCGACAAGGTTGTCCAGAGTGTCTTCGAGCAGCCAGCCGCCACTGCATCAACTCGGCAAGTGGTTTGGACACGACTCCCTTCACCAACATAGAAAGGCAATCTCTGTAGGCCTTTAACCAATCAGACTTGTTGTGCACCCCTATCAGGGTGAGCAGTGCATGTGCCGGAGAGATCGTGCGACCGTCCGAGAGGACGACCACCGTGGTCACCGCAGCTTCCGCTGGTCCGCGTAAGGGCTCGAGGGCGTGCATGACTGTGTCGTCGACTCGCTCGCAGGTGAAGTGGCTGTGCAGCCGAATGTCATCGAAGCCGTAGTGGCGCCACCGAGCAGTGGTGGCTGGCGCTTGGTTGTAGGACCAGGGTAGATCTACCGGTGGTGCGGTGATCTCGTCTGTGGCGAGGGTAAGCGTGACATCCCCGCCCGGAGTTCGATTCACGGTGCACCGCGATCGTGTGTACCAGTCGGTTCCATCCCTCGGACATGAGCTGCGATCGCCAGAGATACGTTGTGCTCGTCCACTGCTTCACGACGTTCCGGGCGTGCGGGAACAGCTCACGCCCGGTGACCTCACCACCTGCCATCACGGTGAGGATCACAAAGTTCGCCGAGTAGGCTGCGTGCCTCGCCGGCACTCCGACGCGAACGGGTTGATAGTCGCTGTACTTCTGGTCGAGCCTGGCGTTGAGCGTGTGGTGGAAGAGCTCAAGCACCACCGCACGCATCCGGTGCCGCGTACTGTCCGGAACAGCGAAAACCTGCTCCGCCAGGAACGACACCGCGGTTCCCCGCGTGGACAGCGCGGCGAACGAGAGAATCGCGTACAAGAAGGAATCATCAACTGGATCGGGTCGGCTCCGGGTGGCGTTCAACTCAGCCGCCTTCGTCAACTCCGCCAACTCCCGGGCCACGAGCCGGGCAAAAGGTACTCGCTAAAGGTCGCGTGCAGGAACTCGTAGGTCTTCAACCGAGCGTTGTCTCGGCTGGCCTGCGCCTCGTGCACGAGGAAGAACCGGCCGATGACCGTCTGTGCCACGGTCAGCTCCGCACGCAGGCCACTGACTGGCCGGCCGCCGGCTCTCCAAGCAGCGCGAGGAGGTCCGCGTCGAGATCGGTCTCGGTCACCCACTGCCGGTTGCGGTTGAACATGGCGAACGCCGCCACCGACAACCGGGTCAGATCCCACTCGACGGCTCGGCCGAAGATCTCACCGCTCAACCCGGGATCGGTCCGTTCGATCACCGTCGCGTTGTCCGCAAGCTGATCCTCGATCTTCTCCAACTCCCGCGTGTTCGGGTTCCACGACAACCGCGCGTACGAGTCGTACACCGGCACCTCACGCACGCGACGGACCCGCCGCTGATGCGAATACATGGTCGGCGGGTGATCTTGGTTCTTGGTCCGTTGTGGATAGTGACACGCAAACCTGGAGCAAAACTGGCCAAGCGGCGCCTTTGGGTTGGCCGGTATCCCGTGGGAATGTCAGGGTGGGGTTATGTCCCTCACCCGGAGCACCACGCATCCTCCCACCGCACGCAACCCCCTGCGGTCACATGCCACGAACACCAACACCGTGACCGCACCAGGTGCGGTCACGACCGACCGATAAACGCGGTCACTTCACGCAGACAAAGCCACTGGATCCCGTAGCGCAGGCGAGCTCTTTCTTGAATACGCCGGTGCGGGTGAGTGGGTCACCGGTGAACGGGCTGTTGAACAGCCACGACGTCAACGGTGTGCTGGAAGCGCGTTCGATGGCGCTGGCCAGGGTCGCGACCCGCACATAGTCCGCAACGAGTCGGCGCAGATGGGTCATCGGTGGCGCCGACCAGCGGCGACCGTGCTCGCCGCCGGGAACGCCGACGCCGACAAGGCAGCCGTGGTGGGGCCGCTCGCCCACCACGTCGCGCGAACTGCCCTAGCGGTGCCGGGCCATCCGCTACGGTGCCCGCGTGGAATTCAGCGACGACGTTCTCGCGACCCTGACCTCGTCGACGTTCTGGCGGGTCTACACCTTCGACGAGAGCGACGGGTTCGACCTCGAGGGCGAGGCGGATCGGCTGCAGGAGCAGGTCGGCGAACTCGACCTGCACTTCCCGCCCGCCGCGTCGCTGCGGCTGACGCTCAACCTGGTCTTCGACATTGGCATGTACAGCCTGCTCCTGTCCTCGACCGACGAGGACGGGGCCGACCACCCGGACGACCACGTGGACTCCGCCGACGAGCTCGGTTACTGGGACCAGGTCCGGTGGGCGCCGTGGTGCCTGCGGTGGGAGGAGCTGAGGGCCGCCTTGGCGCCGTTGCCGGCGGGTGCCTCCGCCGATCTCGCGTTGCTGCTGCTGGCCCGGTTCGTCGGGCACGGGTTGGACGAGAGCGCACAGCTCGCCGAGCGTCGGCAGGACATCACCGCGGCGTTCGAGCGGCTGGGCCTCTTCCACGGCGCCGACGCCGCGGAGATGGCGACGCTCGTGCTGTCGGAGGTACCGGAACCGGACTACGCCTGGCAGCGCGACCCGAAACGGGGCTGGGTCTTCGGCGGCGACTATCCGTGCTACTCGCATCGCAACGCCGACCACGGCGTATTTCCCTTCGACCGCTGGGCCGAGTACCGCCGTTCCCTCGGGCTCGACTGACTCAGCCCCGGCCGCGAGCCGAGTGGTCATCGTGGACGGCAACCGGCGGTTCGGCGGACGGATTGGGGACTGACGCCGGTCGTGTTGCTACGCGGCGTCCGGTGACGTGAGCAGGAACGTGATGCGTGCCCTGGTGGTGTCGCCGAGTTTCAGTAGCGCGTCGTTGACCGCTTCGGCGACGACCCTGCCGAGGTCGTCCGTGGTGCGGCGGCGGGACCGGTCCGGATCGATGGTGATGTCGACGAGCTGTCCATCGCCTCGCATGGTCGCGGTGACCATGTTGCCCCGTGAGTGGCCGTGGACGATCACGTTCTCGATGTCATGCTGAACCTGCGCCATCGCGTCCCGCAGCCGATTCAGTCCCGCGATCAGCTCGCCGGAGGTGGGCAGGCAGTCGCCCGCATCGCCACTCCCGCCGCCAAAACGGTCGCCGCTCATCGGTGACTCCAATCGTCCTGACGTTCCACTGTGGCCCCGGTGGGGACGACGTCGTGGCCGCGACCGCCCGCGAGCGGTATCTATCCATAGGGGAGCAGCGTTCGGGTGCACCGGGTCGAGTGGCACGCGGAACCGGCCGAGGACGGCGGCGAGCCGGCCTCGGGGCCGCGTGGGGACGTTCGGATCCGTGCCGCCGCCACGTCCTGTACCCGACTCGTCCATAGCGGACTCGATGGCGCGAACGCCGATACCGAGGGAGATCGCCATGTCCAGGTTTCGTGTCGTCTTCGCGTGTTGGCTGGACGGCTTCGGGCGGTGCGCGTGGTCCGGCCCTGACGAAAGGTTCAGCACCGACAGGGCCACCGTCGGCGAGATGTCCATCGCGGCGAGCACCGCCGCCAGCGCGGTGCTGTACAGCGGTCGTTGCTCGGCCAGGACCTGCTTGTCAGTCACCGAATCTTCCCGCCACCGGCGCACCCCATCTCGAGCCCACCCGATCCCTGCCGGTCGTCACACCGCAATGCGTAGTAGCTCAATGGCACTGTCCGCATCAGGCCATCAGGCTCACCAAGCCCGGCCGCCCGCACGACCAGCCACGCCGCCCCGATTCGGGCGGTCGCGGTGTGGTGGAGGATGTGCCCGTGAAGGACATCAAGGACCGCCGAGTTCGGTCGCTGGTCAGGACGTACCGGGAGCTCGACGCTGAGCGGGTCGATTGGGAACGGAGCCGTGGTGCGCAAGGGCTCGCGGAGGCAGTCGAGGAGGGGGACTACAAGCAGGTTTGCCTGCGCGTGGACAACTTTGCCCGTGCCGGCCGTTGGGAGGGCATGAGGAGTGTGCTGCTCGGGTCGGTGGAGGGATGGCGTGACATCGAGCGATTCAGTGTCCTGACTGCCAGCTCGTACGGTGTGCTCGGTCTGTACAGTCCCCACTCCGCGGCGACGGTGGGAGGTGCACTGCTCCACCTCCTCGTCCTGGAGGCACCGGCTCCGGCGCGGCTGGCGGCCGACACCATCGTGCGCTTCCTTGAGGAGAGGCCGGATGAGGCGGCCGAGGTGGCACTTCCGCAGTTCGCCGTCTGGCTTGCGGGTGAGATGTTCGGTGACGGTTCCGGCGTCCGACCGGCCGATATCACCGGGCCGCTGGGCGACCTCGCGCGACGGGCCGACGAGCCGGAGTTGTCGTCGACGCTGAAGGCGGTCTGCGAGCACCATCTGTCCAACGTCGCCCTCACCGAAGACGACGGTGAGGAGTTCCTGAACTACGAACTGACGCCGGTCGAGCTCGCCGCCTTCGGCAAGCTGCGCAAGAAGCGGGGTTTGTCCGAGCCGATCGTCGACCATCCGTTGTTCCAGACATCACTTGCGATCCCGCCAGGGCCGCCGGCGCGCTATGTGCCGGTCAAGGACGAGCTGCTCGCGACGCTTCTGGATGTCGCCAAGCGAAACGGCAGGCTCCCCGCCAATTGGAGCCCGCTCGGCTTTCCGCCCATCGGAGCCGGAGCGACGGCGCGACCTTGCCGCCCGGCGACGACGCGGAGGACGCCTTCCTGCTCGCGCTCACGCGCTCGCCATTCAACTACCAGATCGACTGGAAGGTCACGAACGAGGCCGTGCTCGAAGACCTTGCCAACCAGAACGTGGCCACGGTCGACACCGAGATCGACATCCAGGGAAACGACGCCCATCTCCGACTGGAGACCGACCACGGTACGCGTCATAGCGTGATCCGCGACCTGGACAACCAGAATCAAGCTCAGGTCGCGGCGACACTCCTCGCAGCGGTTCCCGACAGCACGCGGGTCTACCGCCTCCTCAAGTACGCCAACGGAGATACCGAAGACCTGATGCTGCTCACCCACCAGAAAGTCACGGCGCTACGTGCCGCGTTGGGTCCGGTCTTCGACCAGCTGCTGGAGTACGTGCCGCCGCTTGACCCGGCAGACCCGCCATGAGGTCGACGCGGCGCGACGAGTAGCGCCAACACCACCACACGACCCCTCCCTTCACCATCGCCCTGATCTTGCGCACGCCGTTCCCCCGATCACCCAGATTCCGGCCCTCATCAAAGCCAGGAATCGCGGCAGGGCAACGACGTGCGCTCACCAAGCCACCCCCAATCACCCACTGATCAGGCGCTGATCAGCCGGTGCCACGTGCCATCGTGATCGCAGTAGCAACTCCGGGTCGCGAGGGCGTCCAGGATGCGACCCGCTCCGCGAACACGGTCGGGTTGATGTCACGACGATGGGAGCATGCCATCCACGCTGGTTGCGCCGAAGATGCTCCAGTCGTAGTCGAGTTGACACTCCACGAACACAGGCTTGACAGAGACTGGACCTGCACGGCCACCACGTCCCAGTCCGTAGCACTCTGTGCGGTTGTCGATGCGCTCGTCGGTGCAGTTCAGCGAATGAATGTGGCTGACCAGGGACCGGTCACCCACCACGCACCCCACCATCGACCCGCGCACAACCTGCCACACGCACCCAACGACCAGCCTGGGGACATCACCGCATCCCGACCGTTCGCGCGGTCAGCGGCTAACCCCAAGACCCGTGGTCAACAACAAGCCGTCCGGGCCACCGCCCTGGAGCAAACGTTTGACCCTGTTTCACCAGGGTCAGGGCCGTGCTCCAGTTTTGCTCCAGGTTTGCGTGTCACTATCCACAACGGACAGAGAAACAAGATCGCCCGCCAACCATATATCAGCAGGTCAGCGGGCGATACTGAATTCGATTCAGAAGTGGAGCTGAGGGGGCTCGAACCCCTGACCCCCACACTGCCAGTGTGGTGCGCTACCAGCTGCGCTACAGCCCCGTTCGCATGGTGCAGCCCCGTATGGCTCTCACCGTGCCTTCTACAAGTTACATGACTCTATGCGGTGCCCTGCAATCGGGTCGAGGTGGTTCCGTTGGCGGGGGTTGCGTGCTACACCCTTGGCGTGATCGCCGATGACGCCGTGAGCGTGCCGCTGGTGGAGCCCGATGCCGAGGGAGTCGCGCCCGACCTGCGGCGACAGGTTCAGCAGCAGCGCCTCGGGGAGCTCGTCGACCGGTTGCTCGCGGCCGGTGGGCTGCAGGCCGCGCGGCTCGCCGACAGCGGGGTCACGGGTGGCGCGGACGTGTCGCTCGACAGTCTCGGGCGGTTGCCGATGGTCACGAAGCGTGACCTCTGGGAGCACTACCCGCACGGGCTGCGGGCCGTCCCCGCTGAGGACGTCGTCTGCGTGCACGGGTCCTCCGGTACGGGTGGGCGGCCGACGTTGGTCCCCTACACCGCGCACGACGTCGACATCTGGGCACGGGTCATGGCGCGCGCGCTCGGCGGCGCCGGTGCGACCCGGCGGAGCATCGTGCACAACGCGTACGGGTACGGCCTGTTCACCGGCGGGCTCGGTGTCCACCACGGCGGCATTCGGCTCGGCGCCACGGTCGTCCCGATGTCGGGTGGGATGACCGAGCGGCAGATCCGAATGCTCGTGGACGTGCGACCGGACATCCTGACCTGCACGCCGTCCTACGCGATCTTCCTCGGGGAGGCCATGCGCGCCGCCGACGTCGAGGGCGACAGCCTGCGGGCGGGCCTCTTCGGCGCCGAGCCGTGGACCAACGAGATGCGCGTCCAGATCGAGCGCCTCCTCGGGCTGCGCGCGCTCGACATCTACGGGCTGTCCGAGATCATCGGGCCCGGCGTCGCCTGCGAGTCGCTCGACTCGGACGGCATGCTGAACGTCGCCGAGGACCACTTCTACGTCGAGGCGGTCGACTCCGACGGCGATCCCGTGCCGGACGGCACCCCCGGCGAGCTCGTGTTCACCACGCTCACCAAGACCGGCATGCCGCTGCTGCGTTACCGCTCCGGCGACGTCGCCGTGCTCGCCGGGCCGGTCCCGGGCGCGCCGCGCACGCTGCGGCGGATGTCCAAGCTGCTCGGCCGCACCGACGACATGCTCGTGGTCCGCGGCGTGAACGTCTTCCCCACCGAGATCGAGGCCGTGCTACTCGCCGACGAGCGGGTCAGCCCGCACTACCTCGTGGTCGAGGACCGCCGTGACGCCGCCCGGCCCGAGCTGCGTGTCGCGGTCGAGCCGGCCGTCACCGTCGACGAGGAGCGGCTCGCCGGCGAGCTGGACGCGGCGCTGCGCGAGCGGCTCGGCATCACCTGCGTCGTGCGGGTGCTGGCGCGGGGCAGCGTGCCGCGGACCGAGGTCGGCAAGGCCCGGCGGTTCGCTCGGTGGACCGGGGGCGAGGCACCGCTCGCCGGGATCGACTGACCCTCAGCGCGCGTCACCGAGCGCCTTGTCCAGCCACTTCGGATCGGACGTGTCGAGCACCTCCTGTCCCTTTGCGACGGTCGGTGTGCCGAAACCCCGCTGCCCGTCGAAGTCCTGCTGCAGGTACTCGGTCGAGCGCACCTCGTCCAGGTTGGCCTGCAGGATGCCGTTGTACTCGCCGCTGTCCACGCAGGACTTGAAGCTGGGGTCGGTGATGCCCAGATCCTTGCCCAGCCTGGCGAGCTGCTGTTTGTCCCAGCCTCGCGCGCCCTCCTCGGGCTGCGCGTCGAAGAGGCTCACGTGGAACGCGGGGAACCGGTCCGCGTCCGCGGCGCACAGGCCGGCGTTGGCGGAGTCCATGGAGTAGCCCGGCGGGTCCGACCTGTCGTTGAGCATCGGCAGCATGTGGTAACGCAGCCGCAGCGTGCCGTCCATGACGTGCTTCTCCAGGTCGTCGCCGTAGCTCTCCTCGAACGCGCGGCAGACCGGGCAGAGGAAGTCCTCGTACACATCCAAGGTCACGGTGGCGCCGTCCTCGCCCACGGCCACCACCGCCCCGTCGCGGTGCACCGGGTAGGTCGCCTCGTCGCCCGCTCCGGTGGCGGCGTCGTCGAGCTCGGTCGTGCCCTTGGCCGCGATCTCCTGGTCCTCGGTCGCGTTCTTCTTGTTGTTGGTGTAGATCACCCCGCCGAGCACGGCGCCGGCCAGCAGGACCACGACGACCACGCCGATGACGACCTTCTTGCGCTCGCCCGACTTGTGCTTCGCGACGGCCGGCGCGGTGCCCGTCCCGGTCTGCGCCTGGCGCCTCTTGCGCGCGCTGCGCTCTGCTCCACCCACCGATCAAGTCCTTCCATGCGTGTCGACCGGTTCGACCGGCGCGTCCCTGGTGGTCAGCCAACCATCCAGGGCGAGCAGGGTCCGCGGGCGGGCCAGCAACCAGCCCGCCAGCGCCAGGAAGCCGATATCCCGGGCGATCTCCTGCGGGTACCGCGTCTCGCCCGCCGCGACCTGGCCGCCGCCGCCGAAGCAGCCGCAGTCGATCGTCAGGCCGCGGGCCCACGACTGCGCCACCGCACCGATGAAGGCGAGCAGCACCAGCGCGGAGACGGCCGCCGTGAGCCGGGTGCCGAGCCCGACGAGCAGCAGGACGCCGAGCGCGAGCTCGAGGAACGGCACGCCACCGGCGACGATGCTCGCCAGGTCGGCGGGCAGCAGGTCGTAGGCCTGCACCGCGACATATGTCTGGTTGAGATCGCTCGCCTTGGTGACGCCGGAGATCAGCCACACCGCGGCCAGGCCCAGCCGGGCGAGGGTGCCGATCCCGTCGAGCACGCGCGCGGAGGGTCGAACCACGGTATCGACGCTACCGAAGCCGCCTTAGGGCACGCTGAGAGACCGTCCGCGCAGCTGCGCGACCACGACGCCGGCGACCACGCCGAACGCGACGTGGTCGGCGACCTGCGGCCAGCGGGCCAGCTCGCGGACCCGGGCGGTGCGCTCGCCCGGCACGCGGAGGTCGACCACCGCGATGGCGAGGCCGGCGATGGCGCCCCACCCGACGGTGCCCCGCCGCGGCAGCAGCCGGGCGAGCACCACGCCCCAGCCGAGCGAGATTCCACAGTGGACAGGCACGGCCGCGGCCAGCAGGCGGCCGGACCGGGTCTCGTGCGGCAGCAGCAGCGCCCCGGCGGCACGCGTGGCGGCGAGCGGATCCCGGCCGGTCAGGAGTGCGTGGACCGTGGAGGGCGCCCCGCTGAGCACGGCGGCGACCAGCCCAGCCCGGACTCCGATCCCGATGGTCGACACGGCTCCATCATGGCGTGGCACGCCGGCAGGTCGCGACGTCATGGCGTCGGCAGGTAGGTCCCGACGCGGGCGACGGCTCGAGCGTCTCCCCGCCGGGCACCCCACGAACCCGCTCGCTCTCGGCGATGACCAGGAGCGACCTGCCGCGCCGCACCGCGCTCATCTTCGTGACCTACGTGGTCAAGGGCTGGTGACGCAGTACGGCTCGCGGGTGGCGTGAATGGGGGATGTCCGGCCGGTACCTGGTGAGGAAGCTGGTCGAGGACAGCTGTCCACGAGTTGGATCTCCAGGGGAGTGCAGTGTGACCACAACCGAGGTTATCGATATGAGCGGTGTCAACTTGGGCCCCAAGGGCGGTGCCAATGGCGGCCCCAAGGGCAACGTGGCCGAGTTCACCACGGTGGACCGGGCGCCGGATTCGGCGTGGTTCATCGAGTTCATGGACATGGCCAACGCCATCCCGGAATACGGCAGGATTCGCCGTACCCTCGCCGCCCAGCTCGGGCAGCTGGGCGGAAAGTCCATTGTGGATGTCGGGTGTGGTACGGGAGACGACGCCCGCGAGTTGGCCAAGATGGTCGGGTCGTCCGGTTACGTCGTCGGTACCGACCTGAGCTCGGCCATGGTCGATGAGGCCCGCCGGCGGGGCACGGAGCCATGGCTGACCTTTCAGACCGCGGACGCGAATCAGCTGCCCTACCCCGACAACATCTTCCACGGGGCGCGGGCCAAGCTCGTGCTGATGCACTGTGCCGACATCACGGCCGCGGCCGCCGAGCTGGTGCGCGTGGTCCGGCCGGGTGGGCGGCTCGCCGTGTTCGACTACGACTTCGACACCGCCACCATCGACCACCCCGATGTCGAGGCCACCAGGGAGATCGTCCGGGTCACCTCCGACGGTCACCCGAACAACTGGAGCGGTCGGCAGCTGGTTCGCCGGTTCTCCGAACTCGGGATGTTCGAGATATCGATCAACCCGCACACCGTGGTGATGCCCTACAAGTTCTTCCGGCGGACCGTCGAGGGTCGGCTGGCCATGGCCATGGCCGACGGGAAGTTGTCGCTGTCACCGAGTGAGCTCGACAGCTGGTGGCAGACCCTGGCCGAAGCCGACCGGATCGGCCGGTTCTTCTGCAGCATCACCGGGTTCGCCATGGGGGCGACCGTGTCCCAGTGGTAACGGGTCGTACGGACAGCAAAAGATCCCCGGTGGTCGCGACCACCGGGGATCTTTTGTGCCGCCGCTACAGCCGTTCGGCGAGCAGGTCGGCCAGCTTCTCCGGCTGGGACAGGAACGGCGAGTGCCCGCTGTGCAGGTCGACCGAGTCGTTGACCCGCTCGACCATCCGGCGCTGCCCGTCAGGGTGCATCGCCTGGTCCTCGGTGGTGACGATGTACGACGTCGGGATCTTGCGCCATGCCGCGGCGCGGGCCTCCTGGCCGAAGGTGACCGCGTGCTGTGGCAGCAGCCTGGCCTCGGAGTCCGCGGCCACGTCCGCCGGGCAGTCGCTGTAGAACAGCCGGCTGCCGAAGCCCGGCTTGACGGTCAGCAGGCCGTCGGCCGCGTCGAGGAACGGCGGGGTGCCGTGGTTGCCGAACAGCCCGCTCAGCGACTCACCGACGTCGGCCGCGAACGAGGTGAGCAGCACGATGCGCTTCACGTTGTCCGGCCCGTCGGCCGCCTCGCTGGTCACGACGCCGCCGTACGCCGAGTGCGCCAGGATCACCACCGGACCGTTCACCCCGGTGATGGTCTCGCGCAGCAGGTCGACGTCCGAGCGCAGGTCACCCAGCTTCGCCGCGTCGGTGCCCTGGCTGGTCAGGTCGACCGCGACCGCCGGCACGCCACGCTCGGCCAGCACCTTCTCGAACGCCGTCCAGACCCAGGCGCCGTGCCAGGCGCCGTGCACCAGGACGACGGTGGGGTTGGTTGCCATCAATTTCCTCCTGTTGGGCTTGGCCCATAGTACTTTTCCACAGCGGCCTCAGCCCGCGCCACGTCCTCGTGGGTCAGCCTGGGTGCCGACTCACCGGGCTTGGCCGGGCGGCTGATGTCGATGAAGAACTTCTCGTGGCCGCCCGGCGTGTAGATGCGCAGCATTCTAGCCTGCTTCTCCGTGTTGTTCTTCCAGATGTGCTTCGTGCCGCGGGGCACGAACGCGTAGTCACCTTCCTTGATGACGAACGACTTTCCGTCGGCCGACACGTCGAACTCACCTTCGAGGACGTAGAACGACTCGTCGGCGTCCGAGTGCATGTGCTCCGGCGGACCATTCCCAGCCGGAACCCTGGTGTCCACGATCGCCAGCGCACCGTCCGTGGTCTCCGCCGTGGAGATGAACGTGTAGTGGGACATCTCCGGGCCACTACCGTCGACCAGGTCGGCCGGCGGCTCCTCTGGCACCCACAACGGAATTCCTTCGCCCGCCGGTACGTGCACTACTTCCTGCCGAGTGTCGCCGTTGCGGGTGGTGCCGTTGACTGAGGTCGACATCGTCACCTCCTGACATAGTGGGAGTCATTACCTCGGTGCTACACGCTGCCCGGAATGTCCTGCGGAAGCATCCCTCGATCACGCGATCTTGGGCGGGTAGCCGGCGGGTTTTGGAGCGACCTCACGTGAAGACGGGATGTGGCGAGCATGCCGTGCCCGGCAGGCTCGCCGGCAAGAAGACAACGTGAGGGAAGGTGCCGGAAATGAGCACGATGCTGTCCACGGTGAGGAACCCGTGGCGGATCTTCGGTCTGCTCGCCGCGGTGCAGTTCGTAGTGGTGCTCGACACCAGCATCGTCTACATCGCACTGCCGCCGATTCAGAGTGAACTCGGATTCTCCCCGCTCGGCCTGGCCTGGGTGATGGACGCCTACATGCTGGGCTTCGGCGGGTTCCTGCTGCTCGGCGGCCGGATCGCGGACTTGTTCGGGCGACGCCGCATGCTGCTGGTCGGGATGGTGTTGTTCATCCTCGCCTCGCTGGCGTGCGGCTTGTCGGAGTGGGCGTGGATGCTCGTCGCGGCCCGCGCCGCGCAAGGACTCACCGCCGCGGTGATCTCGCCGGCGGCGATGGCGCTGGTGACCGAGGTGTTCGAGGAAGGGCCGGACCGGTACAAGGCGCTGGGCATGTTCGGTGGGATCGGCGGCCTGGCCGGCGCGCTCGGCGTGTTGTTCGGTGGCCTGCTCACCACGATCGCATGGCAGTGGGCGTTCCTGATCAACGTGCCGGTCATGCTCGTGGTGCTGGCGTTCGTGGTGCGCATGGTGCCGACCGGGCGGCGCCTGGCCGGCGAGCGGATGGACCTGATCGGCGCGGTCCTGGGTAGCGGTGCACTGTGCGGGCTGCTGTACGGCGTGGTTCGGGGCAGCAGCCAGGGCTGGGGTTCGACCGGCACGCTGGTCACCTTCGGGATCGCCGTGGCGGCGCTTGGCGCCTTCGTCGCTCGCCAACTGCTCGCGTCGAGCCCGCTGGTGCCGCGGGCGTTGTTCCGGCTGCGCAACGTGATCGCCGGAAACATCGCCAACGCCGCGACCGGCGCGCTGATGTTCGGCCTGTTCTTCGTGGTCACCCTGTACCTGCAGCACGCCCGCGGGTTCGAGCCGCTGATCGCCGCGTTCGGCATGATGCCGATCAGCGTCGCGCTGTTCATCGGCTCGCAGGTCACCATTCGCCAGTTCGGCCGGATCAGCCCGGTGACCGCGTTGGCCGGTGGGCTCGGCCTGCAGGCGATCGGGCTGGGCTGGTGGGCGCTGACCCTCGGTGCCGGCAGCAACATGATCGTCTCGTTCGTGCTGCCGGGCATCGTGTTCGGCTTCGGGGTCGGCGCGGCGATCGTCGGGGCGTTCGTCACCTGCACCGCGGGTGTGCACGGTGCGACGCAGGGCGCGGCGTCCGGGCTGGTCAGCACCACGCTGCAGATCGGTGGCGCGGTCGGCGTCGCCCTGGCGAGCACGCTTGCCGGGCAGCGGACCGAGGCTCGGCTCGCCGAAGGCGGCATCGACCCGCTCGCCGCGCTCGCGTCCGGGCACGCCTGGGCGATCGGCTGGTCAGCGTTGCTCGCGGTGGCGGCGATTCCGGTTGTGCTGTGGCTGCGCGCTTCCTGGCGGCCGCCGGCACCGGCCCACCATGGTCCCGATCACGGGCACGAGGCCGCCGGCGGCGCGGGCGGCTCCGAGGTGGCTCAGGCGACGCACTAGAGCACGTCCCATTCGTACGCGGAAGAGC
>NZ_JBOHGB010000063.1:0-36424 GCF_050699935.1 Actinophytocola sp. | reverse complement strand
GCGTCGGGCCCGCGGCCGTGCTCGGCGCCGTCTCCGCCGGCACCGCCGGGGTGAGCGCGCTGTCCGGCATCGGCCAGCGGATCGCCGGATCACGCAACGCGCCGAGCAACCTCACACTCGCGCTGTCCGCGGTCCCCGGCCGGACGTTCACCTCCGCCGCGGTCGCCGGCGCCAAGGGCCTGGCGCGGCCGGTCATCGGCTCGAGCCGGCTCGCGGAGGGATTCAAGGGAGTCCGCAGCGGTGCGGCCGATGGCTTCATGAGCGGCGGTCTGCCCAAGTTCGCCCAGGACGTGGCCGAGACCAGCCGGTACGCGAGGCAGACCGGCTCCCTGCGCGACGGCCTGAAGCTCAAGGCCGCCACCGACGAGGCGGCCGCCGTGCTCAAGGGCGACGCGAAGCTCGCCGGCGAGGCGTTCGGCAACTCCGTGGACACCACCGTGAAGAGCATCGAGGCCAGCGGCGGCCACCTGTCCGCGGCCGACAAGCGGGAGCTGGAGGCGCTCAAGGTGCTCGCCGACCCGAGCGGCGAGGCGGCCGAGAACGCCGTGACCAACGCCGTCGGGGACGAGCTGAACGAACGAGACAAGAAGTAGGGCCCGATGCGCCTCGCCATTCCCGACACCGTCCGCCGGATCCCGATCGACAACCCGCCGCAGGCGATCCGGGAGTTCGCCGCGATCCTCGGCGAGCTGCGGGACCTGCCCGCCTCGGCCGCGGACCTGGAGCCGATCGCGACCGAGGCGGTGGAGACCGCGCTGCGCGAAGGCGCGTTCCTGATGGCCGTGGTCACCCCGCCGGACGCCGCGCCGGCCATGTTGACGGGCGTGGTGGTCGAGGTGCCGCCGAGCTGGGACCCGGACACCGCGGAGTCGCTGCGGGACGCGATGGAGGACGTCGGCGGGCCCGACGTGCGGGAGACCGTGGCGCTGGAGACCGGGCTCGGCACGGCCGTGGTCGCGCAGCGGGTGCCGGGTGTGGAGCAGGCGCGGGAGCGGCGGGCAATGACCGTGCAGCTGCAGGCGTTCATCCCCGAGCCCGCGTCGGGCCGGATGCTGCTGCTCACCCTGGCCTGCCCGTCCACCCACGGGTGGTCCACCCACCAGGAGCTGTTCGCGCGCCTGGTCACCTCCGCACGGGGCGACGACGACGTGGCGCCGCCGGCGGAGCCCGAGCCCACCCCGGCACGGCGGCCCGCCCCGGTCGAGGAGGAGTCCTTCGAGGCCCACACGTACCAGCTGTAGTGCCCGTAGGCGGGGCAAGATGGACGGATGCACGTGCTGCCCGGTCGCCCGTTCCCCCTCGGCGCCCATCCCGAGGCGGGCGGGGTGCGCTTCGCGGTGGCGTCGTCCGTCGCGGACGCCGTCGACCTGTGCCTGATCGCCGAAGACGGCACCGAGCACCGCATCGGGCTGACCGAGCGCACGTTCGGCATCTGGCACGGCCTCGTCCCCGGTGTCACGCCCGGTCAGCGCTACGGCTACCGCGTGCACGGGCCGTACGACCCCGCGCGGGGCCTGCGCGCCAACCCGGCGAAGCTGCTCGTCGACCCGCACGCGCGGCGGATCACCGGACGGGTCACCGACCTCGAGGCCACGCTCGGCTACCGCACCGACCCGATGACCGGCCGACCGTCGCATGTGGACTCGCTCGGCCACGTGCCGCTGTCCGTGGTCACCTCCCCCGGCGGACCGGACACCGGCCACAGGCCGCACACGCCGTTCGAGGAGACGGTGATCTACGAGCTGCACGTGCGCGGCTTCACCCGGCGGCACCCGGACGTCCCGGCGCACCAGCGCGGCACGTACCTGGGCCTGACCCACCCGTCGGTCATCGAGCACCTGGTGCGGCTCGGGGTGACCGCGGTCGAGCTGATGCCGGTCCAGTCGTTCGTCGACGAGCCGCCGCTGCTGCGCACCGGGCGGCACAACTACTGGGGCTACGCCACGCTCGGCTTCCTGGCCCCGCACGAGGGGTACGCCAGCGAGCCGGGCCGGGAGACCGCCGAGTTCGCCACGATGGTCGCCGCCCTGCACGCGGTCGGCATCGAGGTGATCCTCGACGTGGTCTACAACCACACTGGTGAGGGCGGCAGCTGCGGCCCGACGCTGTCCATGCGCGGCCTCGACGCCCCGGCCTACTACATGCTCGACCGCGACGGCTCCGATGTGGACCTCACGGGCTGCGGCAACACGCTGAACCCGGCGTCGCCGACCGTGGTCCGGCTGGTCACCGACTCCATGCGCTACTTCGCCACCGAGCTCGGCGTGGACGGGTTCCGCCTCGACCTCGCGAGCGCGCTCGGGCGCCCGCACGGCGGCCGGTTCGACCCGGACTCACCGCTGCTGACCGCGATCACCACGGACCCGGTGCTGGCCCGGTGCAAGCTCATCGCCGAGCCGTGGGACGCCACCGGCGACGGTTACCGGGTCGGCGGATTCGCTCCACAGTGGACGGAATGGAACGGCCGGTTCCGGGACGGCGCGCGGGACTTCTGGCCCGGCCGGGTCGGCGTGCGAGACCTCGCCTACCGGCTGTCCGGCTCGGAGGACCTGTACGCGGTCAACACCCGCCGGCCGTGGGCGTCGGTCAACTTCGTCACCGCACACGACGGCTTCACGCTGCGGGACCTGGTGTCCTACGACGAGAAGCACAACGAGGCCAACGGCGAGGACAACCGGGACGGCACGGACGACAACCGGTCGTGGAACTGCGGCGTGGAGGGCGAGACGAGCGAGGAGGCGGTGCTGGCGCTGCGGGACCGGCAGGCCCGCAACCTCCTCGCCACGCTGCTGCTGTCCACCGGCACGCCGATGCTGTGCGCGGGCGACGAGCTGTGGCGCACTCAGGGCGGCAACAACAACCCGTACTGCCTCGACGACGAGACGTCCTGGTTGGACTGGACGCGCGGCGAGCGGCCGGACGACATGCTGGCGTTCACCCGCAGACTGATCGCGCTGCGGGCCGGCTCACCCGCGTTGCGCCAGCCGGAGTTCTTCGACGGCCGGCCGAGCACCACCGGCTGCCCGGACCTGGTGTGGCTCGCGCCCGGCGGCAGCCCGATGACCGACGCGGACTGGTTCGACGAGGACCGCCGCACGATCGGCATGTGGATCGACGGCTCGACGTCGCTGTCCCGCGACCGCGAAGGGGAGTTCGTGCCGGACGACTCGTGGCTGGTGGTGCTGCACGCGGGAGACGAGCCGGTCGAGGTGACGCTGCCGGGCGGCGAGTTCGGCGAGAAGTTCGTCCCGGTACTCGACACCGGCACCCGCCGCGGCACGCCCGCGTCCGACACGGCCCTGCCGCCGGGCACGCCGCTGACGGTGCCGGCACGCACGCTGCTGCTGTTCCGCACCCCGCGCATTACCTAACGATTACCACCATCCGAGACGGCTGGGTTCGCCCGCACCGGGCGTGTCATGATCGCCGCCGTGAGCATGATCGACGACGTACTGGCGGCCGCACGGTCGCGTTTGGACCGTGTCACGCCGCTGGCAGCCGCCCGGCTGACCGACGCGCTCTTCGTCGACACCCGGCCCGCGCACGACCGGGCCGCGGAGGGCGAGATCCCGGGCTCGGTCGTGATCGAGCGGATCGTGCTCGAATGGCGGCTGGACCCGCACGGCGAGCATCGCATCGACGGGATCACCGAGGACACGGTGGTCGTCGTGGTGTGCAACGAGGGCTACTCGTCCAGCCTCGCGGCCGACAGCCTGCGCCGGCTCGGCCTGCGCCGGGCGACGGACCTGGACGGCGGCTTCCGCGCGTGGGCCGCGGCCGGGCTGCCGGTGCGCCCGGGCCCGAGCGATCCGATCACCTGAGCACGCGGTAGCGCACGTGCGTGACGACCGGTGAGGCGACGACCTCGAACGGCACCAGCTCGGTGTGCGGTAGGCCCTCGAAGAGCCGGGTCCCGCCGCCGAGCAGGACGGGCACGTGGTTGATGAGTACCTCGTCGACGAGCCCGGCCCGCAGCGCCTGCCGGTCGAGGTCGGCGCCCATCAGCACGACCTTCTTCTCCCCCGCCTGTTCGGCCGCCTCCTCGACGGCCTTCGCCACGTCGCCGACGAAGGTGAACGTGCCGCTCCGCTGCTCCAGCGGGCCGCGCGACTCGTGCGTGACCACGAACGAGGGCGCCGGGAAGGGCACGTCCTGCCAGTACCGCAGCCCGAGGTCGAAGGTCCGCCTGCCGACCACCACGGCGCCGACCTCGCCGCGAACCCGGGCGTCCATCGCCCGGTCCACCTCGGACACCGGATCGGCGAACATCCAGTCGTGCAGGCGTTCGCCACCCACACCCATGGGCTCGTCGGCGGACACGTCCGGTCCGGCCACGTACCCGTCGAGCGACATGCTCATGTACAGCAACACGGTGCTCATCCGACTCTCCTCATCTCGGGTCTGGAGGTTGGACCCGCGGCGGACCCGGAACTCATCGCGGCGCGGATGTCCTCGCGACGAACAGCACCGCGCCGCCGGCGCCCTCCGGCACGAACGTCTCCTCCTCGACGGTGAGGCCGGCGGAGGTGAGCCAGCGGCGGTAGGTGGCCGCGTCCGCGTGGCTCCACCACATCGGGCTCCCGCCGCCGAGCCAGTCGGTCTCCGTGCCGGTCCAGGCCTCGTGGCCGAGCGTCGCGGCGAAGATCCCGCCCGCGCGCAACCAGCCGGCGACGCGGTGGAGCAGGGACGGCTGCTCGGCCAGCGGCACGTGGATGATCGAGTAGAACGCCAGCACCGCGTCCAGCGAGCCCGGAGAGAAACGCACCATCGTCAGGTCGGACTGGACGAGCGTCGCGGCCGGGACGAGCTGACGGGCGCGGCAGAGCTGCGCGGCGCTGAAGTCGACCCCCGTCACCCGGTGGCCGGCCGCGACCAGGTCCCGGGCCACCGGAACACCGCTGCCGCAACCGAGATCCACGACGGCGGCCGCCGGGGGCAGCGCCGCGATCAGCGAGGCCAGCCACGGCCGGTACTTCGTCGACGCGCCGTACGCCTCGTCGTAGCGGGTCGACAGCGCGTCGTAGCCGCGGCGGACCAAGGCCTTCGGGTCGTCCACGGGCGCACGGTAACGGGGCGGCTCGCGGGCGGGCACTTCGGCTGTCCCGGTGGGCGGGGGAACCGGAGGCGCGCGGCGTAACGTCTGCTGCTCGTGAGGATCGTTCGTCTACTGGTCACGCCGGGCTCGCTCGCCACGCTCGTGGCCGTCGCCGCGATCGCCGTCGTCGAGAGGTCGGCCGGTGGGGTCGCGGCCGGGCTCGCCGGCGCGCTCGCCGGGCTATTCGCCATCCTGGCCGCGAGCCAGGTCGGCCTGCTCGCCAGCGTCCCGCTCGCCGGCGTGCGGGTGCAGCGGATCGTGATCGGCGTCGGGCCGCGGCTCGCCGACTGGAGCCGGCCCAACCGGAGCGTGGTGCTGCGCGCCCTGCCGGTCATCATGGCCGTCGGCGTCCGTGCCGCGAAGGCGCCGGTGCGCCGGCGGATGTGGTGGTCGGCGATGTGCTCGGCGGTGGCCGAGCTCGCCGTCGTCGTGGCCGCGGCGGCCTGGGCGGGTGGTGGCGGCGCGTTCGCGCACGGGTTCGCCATCGCGTGCGTCGCCGAGTTCGTGCACGCGCTGCTCCCCCAGCGCTCGACCGTCGCGACGTCCACGGGCTGGCTGCTGTTCCGCCTGCCCTGGGTCGACGACGAGCAGGCCCGCCAGCTCGAGGCCGCACCCGTGGTCGGCGAGGCCATCGAGGCGGCGCACAACGGCGACCTGGACCTGGCGGAGCGGCTGGCCGAGCGGCTGCGCGAATCCTATCCGGACCTGCGCTCGGCGCTCGCCGCGCGGGTCTTCGTGCTCGAGGCGCGGGGCCGGTACGCGGAGGCGATGATGCTCGCCGTCAAGCTCGCCTCGGACCGGCGCCAGGAGCCCGACGAGGCGGCCGTCTCGTTCGCCGCGCTCGCCGGGCTCGCGTGTGTCACGGTCGAGGCGGGCCAGCTGGACTCCGAGCTCGGCCTGTCCACCGCGAACGACGCGCTCGAGAACGCCGCGACGCTGGGCTACCCGGGCTACAAGCTGAACGGCGTGCGGGCCCTGCACGCGCTGCTGCGTGGCGACGTCGACGAAGCCATCGCGCTCGCCACGCGGGCGGCCGGCTCCGGTGACAACCTGCTGGTGCGCGCGGACGACCTCGCCACGCTCGCCCGCGCGCACATGGCCTCCGGCGACAACCGGACCGCTCGGGCGGTGATCACCGAGGCCGAGAAGCTCGCGTCCTGGTGGCCCCGGGTCGCGGGCACCCGCAGCCGCCTCGAAGTCACCTAACACCCGCGAGTCCAACACTCCCGACCCGCGAGTCCAACGCTCGCGACCGGCGAGTTCAACACTCCCGACCGGCGAGTCCAACATTCGCGACCCGAGAGTCCAACATTCGCGTGGCATGGAGTGTTGGACTCGCGGGTCCGGAACGTTGAACTCGCGGGTCCGGAACGTTGAACTCGCGGGTCCGGAACGTTGGACACGCGGGTTTGCAGCGTTGGACTCGCGGGGTCAGCCGGCGACGACGACGCGGCCCAGCTCCGCCGGGCTCGCCAGCAGCAAGTGGTTCGGCAGTACGCGGGCCGTGGCACCCAGTGCGCCCGTGTGCGGCAGCGGGACGTCCGCCACGTACGTCCCGTCGCCGGCCGGCGCCATCGGGGCGGTGACCACGTCGTACAGCTCGTCGCTGTCCGAGACCCGGCCCACGACCACCTGCACCCGCACGTCCGAGGGCGCCAGCCCGGCCAGGTCCACCCGTGCCGTCACCCGCACCCGCTCGCCCAGTACCGGCGTGCGGCGACCGTCCGGGTCCAGGCTCAGCTCGCAGTCGTTCACCCGCACGCTCGACCACGCCCCGGCGAGCCGGTCGCGGTACTCGGCGAGGCCGCGCGCGGCCCGGAAGTCGTCCACCCGCGCCAGCCCCACCGCGCTCGCCGCCGGCCGGTAGTGCGACTCCACGTACTCGCTGACCATCCGCGACGCCTGGACCTTCGGGCCCAGCGAGGCGAGCGTGTGCCGAACCATCGCGAGCCACGGCGAGGGAACACCGTCGCCGCCGCGCTCGTAGAACAGCGGCGCGACCTGGGAGCCCAGCAGCTCGTACAGCGCGGCCGCCTCGAGGTCGTCGCGGCGCAGCGGGTCGTGCACGCCGTCGGCGGTGGGGATGGCCCAGCCGTTGCTGCCGTCGTACAGCTCGTCCCACCAACCGTCCCGAATGGACAGATTGAGCCCGCCGTTCAGCGCCGACTTCATGCCCGACGTGCCGCACGCCTCCAGCGGTCTGGTCGGGTTGTTCAGCCACACGTCGCAGCCCCAGTACAGGTACCGGGCCATCGACATGTCGTAGTCGGGCAGGAACACGATCCGGTGCCGCACGTCGTGCTCGTCGGCGAACCGCACGATCTGCTGGATCAGGGCCTTGCCACCGTCGTCGGCCGGGTGTGACTTGCCGGCCACCACGAGCTGCACGGGCCGCTCGGGATGCAGCAGCAGCGCGCGCAGCCGGGCGTGGTCACGCAGCATCAGCGTGAGCCGCTTGTAGGTCGGCACGCGGCGGGCGAAGCCGACGGTCAGCACGTCCGGGTCGAACACCGTGGCCGTCCACGCCAGCTCCAGCGGGGACGCGCCGCGCTGCAGCCATGCCTCCCGCACCCGCCGCCGCACCTCGGTCACCAGCCACTTGCGCAGCGTGCAGCGCAGCTCCCACAGCTCGCCGTCGGACACCGAGTCGAGCCGGTCGCCGACCAGGTCGGTCATCTCGCGTGCGGTCCACGTCGGACCGTGCACGCCGTTGGTGACCGAGGTGATCGGCACCTCGTCGGTGTCGAACCCGGCCCACAGGCCGCCGAACATCTGCCGGCTCACCTCGCCATGCAGCTTCGACACCCCGTTGGCGCGCTGCGCGAGCCGCAGCCCCATGTGCGCCATGTTGAACATGCCGGCGTTGTCCTCCGCACCCAGCGCGAGGATCCGGCGGAAGTCCACGTCCGGCAGCAGCGCGCCGTCGCCGAAGTAGTGCTGCACCAAGTCGACCGGGAACCGGTCGATGCCGGCGGGCACCGGGGTGTGCGTGGTGAACACGGTCCCCGCGCGCACCGCCGACAGCGCCTCGTCGAAGGACAGGTGCTGGCCCGACATCAGCTCGCGCAGCCGCTCCAGGCCGAGGAAGCCGGCGTGGCCCTCGTTGGTGTGGAACACCTCCGGCTGCGCGTGGCCGGTCAGCTCGCAGTAGGTCCGCACCGCGCGCACGCCGCCGACACCGGCCAGGATCTCCTGGCGGATGCGGTGGTTCTGGTCGCCGCCGTAGAGCCGGTCGGTGACCCCGCGCAGATCGTCGTCGTTGCCGTCCACGTCGGAGTCCAGCAGCAGCAACGGCACCCGACCGACCTGCGCCTTCCAGATCCGGGCCCGCAGCACCCGGCCGCCGGGCATCGCGACGTGCACCAGGATCGGCGCGCCGGACGGCTCGGTCAGCGGCTCCAGGGGCAGGCCGCTCGGGTCGATCACCGGGTAGTGCTCGACCTGCCAGCCGTCCAGCGACAGCGACTGGCGGAAGTAGCCGGAGCGGTACAGCAGGCCGACGCCGATCAACGGCACGCCCAGGTCGGACGCCGCCTTGAGGTGGTCGCCGGCCAGCACGCCGAGGCCGCCGGAGTAGTTCGGCAGTGCCTCGGTGACGCCGAACTCCATCGAGAAGTACGCGATCGAGACCGGCATCCGGTCGAACCGTCCGTCGCCCTCCGGATCGTGACCGTCGAGCTCCGCGCCCCGGTGCTGGTACCAGCGGTCGCCGGTCAGGTAACGCCGCAGGTCCTCGGACAGCGCGGTCGTCCTCGCCAGGTAGTCCTGGTCGGTGGCCAGCTGCTCGAGCCGGTTCGCCGGCACCTCCGCGAGCAGCCGCAACGGGTCGCCGAGCCGGTCCCAGATCGCGGGGTCGATCGCCGCGAACAGCTCCTGGGTCGGCGGGTGCCAGGTCCACCGGAGGTTCGTGGCGAGCGTGCCCAGCTCCGCCAACGGCTCGGGGAGCCCGGCGCGCACGATGAAGCGACGTACAGCTTTCACGACGACCGACCCTAGCGGGCCCGTGAGTGGGCGCGACGGGGCCTGGAAGGACGCCTTCCGGACGCTCAACGTCAGCAGGGCGTCCTTCCTGGCACTTCGGTAACGTCGCGCCCGAGCAGGGAGGGGTGTGGCCGGTGACTGGTCGGCTTGGCATCGACGACGTCTCGCCCTCGGTCGCCTGCGGCCGGTATCCGGCGAAGGCCGTCGTGGGCGAGCACATACCGGTGCGCGCCACCGTCTGGCGGGACGGGCACGACGCGGTGGGCGCGACCGTCGTCTGGCGTGGCCCACGCGACGACGCCGAGCGGCACACCCGGATGGTCTGCGACGACCCGAACGCCGACCACTGGTCCGCCGCCATCTCGCCCGACACGACCGGCATGTGGACCTACCGCGTGGACGCGTGGAGCGACCCGTGGTCGACCTGGCGGCACACGGTCGAGGTCAAGGTCGGCGCCGCGCAGGGGCCCGACGAGCTGGCCAACGACCTGGAGGCGGGCGCGCTGCTGCTGGACCGGGCCGCGCGGCGGTTCCCGCACAACGGCGAGAGGCGCATGCTCGTCGCCGCGGCAGCCGCGCTGCGGGACACGTCCCGGCCGCTGCCCGCGCGCATCGCCGAGGCGCTGTCCGAGCCCGTCCGGAAGTACATGTGGGCCAACCCGATCCGCGACCTCGTCACCCGCGGCCGCAGGTACCACCTGTGGGTCGACCGGTCGCGGGCGCTGTACGGCTCCTGGTACGAGCTGTTTCCGCGCTCCACCGGCGGCGTGGACGAGTCCGGCAAGCCCGTGCACGGCACGTTCCAGACCGCGGCGAAGACGCTCGACCGGATCGCCGCGATGGGCTTCGACGTCGTGTACCTGCCGCCGGTGCATCCGATCGGGACCGTGAACCGCAAGGGCCCCAACAACAGCGTCGTGTCGGTGCCCGAGGACGTCGGCTCGACGTGGGCCATCGGCTCGGCCGAGGGGGGACACGACGCGATCCATCCCGAGCTCGGCACGTTCGCCGACTTCGACGCGTTCGTGGCGCGGGCGAACGAGCTCGGCATGGAGGTCGCGCTCGACCTCGCGCTGCAGTGCGCGCCGGACCACCCGTGGGTCACCGAGCACCCGGAGTGGTTCACCATCCGTCCGGACGGGACCGTCGCGTACGCGGAGAACCCGCCGAAGAAGTACCAGGACATCTACCCGCTGAACTTCGACACCGACCCCGAGGGCAGCTACGCCGAGGTGCTGCGGGTGGTCATGCTGTGGGTGTCGCACGGCGTGCGGATCTTCCGGGTGGACAACCCGCACACGAAGCCGCCGAACTTGTGGCACTGGCTGATCCGCCAGGTGAAGGCGGCCGAGCCGGACGTGCTGTTCCTGTCCGAGGCGTTCACCCGGCGCGCCCGGCTCTACGGCCTGGCCCGGCTGGGGTTCACGCAGTCCTACACCTACTTCACGTGGCGCACGCACAAGCACGAGCTGACCGAGTTCGGCAACGAGATCGTCGAGCACGCGGACGAGGCGCGGCCGAACCTGTTCGTGAACACGCCGGACATCCTGCACGCGTCGCTGCGGTACGGGGGCCCGGCGATGTTCGCGCTGCGGGCGGCGCTCGCGGCCACGATGTCGCCGACGTGGGGCATGTACTCGGGGTTCGAGCTGTACGAGCACGAGGCGGTGCGCGAGGGCAGCGAGGAGTACCTGAACTCGGAGAAGTACGAGCTGCGGCCGCGCGACTTCGCCAAGGCGCTGGCAGACGGCCGGTCGCTGGAGCCGTGGATCACCCGGCTCAACGCGATCCGGTCCGCGCACCCGGCCCTGCGGCAGCTGCGCACGTTGCGCTTCCACCACATCGAGAACGACGCGATGCTGGCGTACTCCAAGACCGACCCCGGCGGCAGGGACACGGTCATCGTCGTGTGCAACTTGGACAGCTACCACGCGCAGGACGGCACCCTCTGGCTCGACCTGCCGACGCTGGGCCTCGACTGGGACGACCGGTTCGCGGTCCGCGACGAGGTGACCGGCCAGACGTGGGACTGGGGCCAGGCCAACTACGTGCGGCTGGAACCGGCGCGGGCGGTGTGCCACATCCTCACGGTCATCCGCTGACGCGCCGGATTATGGTCGGAAAGCCGTTGCGGGACAAGGACTTACCTCCGGCACGCTGACCCCGTACGTTTCCGTGCATGGCACGGCGGCTGGAGCCGTGCCCCCTGCATGGAAGGTTCCGTATGTCCAGTTCCCGAAGAGTTCGCCGCGCCGCTTCGCTGCTGGTGCTCGCCCTGTCCGCGTCCGGCTTCGCCGTCCTGCCCGCCGCCACGGTGGCGGCCCAGCCGAGCCACACCCCGTCGGCCGAGTGCGCGTCGGACGAGAGCCCGACCGCGCGCCGCCCGGCCGGCGCCGCGGACGCGCACGAGCGCAACGAGGTCGCCCAGCAGGACGTGGCGGCGATCGAGCGCGACATGAGGTCCCGGCTCGGCGCCCACGCGGGCAAGCCGGCGGCGAAGGAGACGGTCCCCGTCGTCTTCCACGTGGTGCACGCCGCCGACGGCACCGGCAACGTCTCGAACACCGCGATCAGGGCGCAGCTCGCCGAGCTGAACCAGGACTTCGCCGGTCAGGAGGCCCCGGGCACCGCCGCGAACACGCAGTTCAACTTTACGTTGCGGGCCGTGCACCGGTGGGAGAACGACTCCTGGTTCAACGACCCGGACAGCGCGAACGGCGAGCGTGCGCTCAAGACCGCGACCCACGAGGGCGACTCGCGCACGCTCAACATCTGGTCGACCAACACCGGCTACCTCGGCTACGCCACCTTCCCGTGGTGGTACGCCGACGACCCGAAGCTGGACGGCATCGTGATCCAGTGGGGCTCGCTGCCCGGCGGCCCGATCGACAACTACAACGAGGGCAAGACCGCTACGCACGAGTCCGGGCACTGGCTCGGGCTCTACCACACCTTCCAGGGTCGCTGCGGCAATGCCAACGACGAGGTCGAGGACACCCCAGCGATGAAGACCCCGACGTCCGGGTGCCCGGCGGGCAAGGACACCTGCAAGGCCGCCGGCCTCGACCCGATCCACAACTACATGGACTACTCCTACGACTCCTGCTACAACCAGTTCACCCCCGGTCAGGCGACCCGCATGCAGGACGCCTGGGCCGCGTACCGAGGCTGACGCTCCACTGAGGACAGTGCCGCCGGGCCCGGTCGGACCCGGCGGCACTGCCGTGCGAAATCACGCCACAGCGGCGATCATTGTGGAGGTGCTGCCAACCGCACCCAAGGGGAACGGGACGCGGCTCAGCCACCGATACGTGCCGAACCGCACGGACCTGCCTACGGCGACCACAAGGGTTAATTTCGGGGAGGCGGAAATGTCCGAGACGACCCGTCCGGACGCGAACCTCGGCCTGGACGGCGTGCCGCACACGGGTGAGGCGCTCACCTCCGACGGCCACCTCGTCGAGCCGCAGGCCGACGAGTTCGCCCACGCCCGGTCCGCGCCGAAGGCCCCGCGGTGGTACAAGACCGCGGTCTTCTACGAGGTGCTCGTCCGTGCCTTCCACGACTTCACCAACGACGGCACCGGCGACCTGCGCGGGCTGGCCGACAAGCTGGACTACCTGCGGTGGCTGGGTGTCGACTGCCTCTGGCTGCCGCCGTTCTACGCCTCCCCGCTGCGCGACGGCGGCTACGACATCTCCGACTTCCGCGCGGTGCTGCCCGAGTTCGGCACCGTCGACGACTTCGTGCACCTGCTCGACCAGGCGCACCGGCGGGGCATCCGGGTGATCACGGACCTGGTGCTCAACCACACCTCCGACGCGCACCCGTGGTTCCAGGAGTCGCGCCAGCATCCGGACGGGCCCTACGGGAACTTCTACGTGTGGTCGGACACCGACGAGGGCTACCCGGACGCCCGGATCATCTTCGTCGACACCGAGTCGTCGAACTGGACCTACGACCCGGTGCGCGGGCAGTTCTACTGGCACCGCTTCTTCTCCCACCAGCCCGACCTCAACTACGAGAACCCCGAGGTCGCCGACGCGATGATCGACGTTCTGCGGTTCTGGTTGGACCTGGGCATCGACGGCTTCCGGCTCGACGCGGTGCCCTACCTGTTCGAGCAGGAGGGCACCAACTGCGAGAACCTGCCGCGCACGCACGAGTTCCTCAAGCGCTGCCGCAAGGTCGTCGACGACGAGTTCCCCGGCCGGGTCCTGCTCGCCGAGGCCAACCAGTGGCCCTCGGACGTCGTGGAGTACTTCGGTGACCCGGAGCCCGGCGGCGACGAGTGCCACATGGCGTTCCACTTCCCGCTGATGCCGCGCATCTTCATGGCCGTGCGCCGCGAGTCCCGCTTCCCCATCTCGGAGATCCTGGCCCACACGCCGCCCATTCCGTCCGGCGCGCAGTGGGGCATCTTCCTGCGCAACCACGACGAGCTGACCCTAGAGATGGTCACCGACGACGAGCGCGACTACATGTACGCCGAGTACGCCAAGGACCCGCGGATGAAGGCCAACATCGGCATCCGCCGCCGCCTGGCCCCGCTGCTCGACAACGACGCCAACCAGATGGAGCTGTTCACCGCGCTGCTGCTGTCCCTGCCCGGCTCGCCGGTCCTGTACTACGGCGACGAGATCGGCATGGGCGACAACATCTGGCTCGGCGACCGCGACGCCGTCCGCACGCCCATGCAGTGGTCACCGGACCGCAACGCCGGCTTCTCCCGCTGCGACCCCGGCCGCATCTACCTGCCCGTGATCGCCGACCCGGTCTACGGCTACCAGGCGGTCAACGTCGAGGCGCAGCTCAACAACGGCTCCTCGCTGCTGCACTGGACCCGCCGCATGCTCCAGGTCCGCCGCGCGCACCCGGCCTTCGGCCTCGGCGACTTCACCGAGCTCGGCTCCTCCAACCCGAGCGTGCTGGCCTACCTTCGACACGTGCCCGTCGACTCGGACCACGGCGGCGAGGAGGACCTCGTCATCTGCGTGAACAACCTGTCCCGCTTCCCGCAGCCGGTCGAGCTGGACCTCTCCGAGCACGGCGGGCGGGTCCCGGTCGAGCTGACCGGCGGGGTGCGCTTCCCGCCCGTCGGCGAGTGGCCGTACCTGCTCACGCTGCCCGGCCACGGGTTCTACTGGTTCCAGCTGACCGAACCCGGCCCCGATCACGAGGTCGACGAGCCATGATCAGAGTCGAGGACCTGGGCCCGGACCTGTTCGACTGGCTGGTGAGGCAGCGGTGGTTCCGGGCGAAGGCGCGGGGCGTGTCCGGCGTGCGGACGCTGCGCGCGACCGAGCTCACCGAGGGCTTCGTGCACGCGACGGTGTCCGTCGACGGCCAGCCGTACCAGCTGCCGCTCGGCGTCCGCAAGGACGTGCCCGAACACCTCGAGCACACGGTGATCGGCCGGCTCGGCGACACGGCGGT
The DNA here is from genome assembly GCF_050699935.1 of Actinophytocola sp. Taxonomy (NCBI): domain Bacteria; kingdom Bacillati; phylum Actinomycetota; class Actinomycetes; order Pseudonocardiales; family Pseudonocardiaceae; genus Actinophytocola; species Actinophytocola sp. The sequence continues at coordinate 21,912 of NZ_JBOHGB010000063.1, read as the reverse complement.
CTACGACGCGGCGCAGGACTCCGAGCTGATGGGCGTCCTGCTCGACCTGATCGCGGACGGCGCGACGGTGGCGGGCCTGGAGTTCCGCCCCGAGCCCGGTGTCGAGATCGAGCACGGGGTGCGGGCGCGGCCGATCGGCGTCGAGCAGAGCAACACCTCGGTGGTCTACGGCGCGCAGTACATCCTCAAGATCTACCGCCAGCCCGAGCCCGGCCCGAACCGGGACGTCGACCTGCATCGGGCCCTGCGCGCGGCCGGGGTGAAGCACATCGCCGAGCCGCTCGGGGTGATCAGCGGTGACTTCGGCAGCGGCGAGACCGTGCTCGGTTTCCTGCAGGAGTTCCTGCCGGACGCGGTGGAGGGCTGGGCCACCGCCACCGCCAGCGTGCGCGACCTGCTCGCCGAGGGCGACCTGCACGCCGACGAGGTGGGCGGCGACTTCGCGGGCGAGTCGCACCGGCTGGGCGTCGCCGTCGCCGAGGTGCACGCGGCGCTTGCCCGGGCCACCGGCACCGCCACGCTCGACCGGGCGGGCCTCGACGCCGAGGCCGATGCCATGCACGCGCGGCTGGACGCCGTGCTGACCGAGGTTCCGGAGCTGGCCCGGGACGAGGCGACCCCGCGCGCGGCGTTCGACGGGGTCCGCGAGCTGTCCGAGCCGCTGGTGGTCCAGCAGGTGCACGGCGACCTGCATCTCGGGCAGGTGCTGCGCTCCACGGCCGGCTGGGTGCTGATCGACTTCGAGGGCGAGCCGGCCGCCACCCCGGCCCAGCGCGCCGCCCGACGCACCCCGCTTCGAGACGTGGCCTCCATGCTCTTCTCGTTCGACTTCGCCGCGCTCTACCTGCTGGCCGGCGACCTGGGCCGGCCCGAGAGCCGGCAGGCGTTGGCGCGGGCCACCGAGTGGTCCGACCGAAACCGCACGGCCTTCTGCGACGGCTACGCGGAGGTCGCCGACGACCCGCGCGCACAGCGGACCCTGCTGCGCGCCCTGGAGCTGGACACGGCGGTCTACGAGGTGCGCTACGAGCACCACAACCGGCCCGACTGGCTCGCCATTCCCCTAGCGGCGATACGACGCCATGGCTAGCCTCAGAGTACAGATCAAACACTCCTGCTCGGCTGCCTACGGTACGTAGCGGGCCTGTTTGATCTGTACTCTGCAATTGAAAGGCTCCCTAAGGCGGGTGCCGCGGCTGACGAATCGGGGTGTCCAGGTGCGGATAGCGGATTTGTTGCGGCACAAGGGTTCCGACGTAGCGACCGTCCCTCCGGGTGTGTCGGTCGCCGGGTTGCTCGACGATCTCGCCCGGCACAACGTCGGCGCCATGGTCGTGTGCGACGACGCGGGCTCGGTGATCGGCATCGTGTCCGAGCGGGACGTGGTGCGCAAGCTCAACGAGCGCGGTGCTGAGCTGCTGCACGAGCCGGTCTCGGCGATCATGACGACCTCGGTGGTCACCTGCGAGCCGTCCGAGCACGTCGACAGCCTCGCCTCGATCATGACCGAGCGCCGGATCCGGCACATGCCGGTGGTGTCGAACGGCGAGCTGGTCGGCATCGTCAGCATCGGCGACGTGGTGCGAAGCCGCATCGCGCAGCTCGAGTCCGACCGCCAGCAGCTCGAGTCCTACATCGCCCGCGGCTGATCACCCGCCCTGCGTGGCCTCACCCGCGACGGCAGAATGAAGGCCGATGAACGACGAGAGCCCGCGAGGAACCGGCCGGAGAGCGGACCCGAGCGCTCTGCCCCCGGGCGACCTGCGGCGACTGGTCACCGGAGCCCACCACGACCCGCACTCCGTATTGGGCGTGCACTCCGACCACGCTGGGACCACGGTCGCGCGGACCTACCGGCCGGGGGCGAAGGCCGTCACGTTGCTCGCCGGTGAGGAACGCACGCCGCTGCACGAGACCGCGGACGGCGTGTTCACCGCGGAGCTCCCGAACTCGCCCGGCTCGTACCTGTTCGAGATCGACTACGGCTGGGACGACGACACGGACCCCATGCTCGTAGAAGACCCGTACCGGTGGCTGCCCACGCTCGGTGAGCTGGACCTGCACCTGCTGGGCGAGGGCCGTCACGAGCGGCTGTGGCACGTGCTCGGCGCGCACGTCCGTACCCATGACACGCCGACGGGCCCGGTCGAGGGCACCTCGTTCGCCGTGTGGGCGCCGAACGCGCGCGGCGTGCGCGTGGCCGGCGACTTCGACGGCTGGGACGGCCGGGCCAATCCGATGCGCTCGCTCGGCTCGTCCGGGATCTGGGAGCTGTTCATCCCGGGGCTGCCGCCGGGCACCTGCTACAAGTTCCGCATCCTCGGCCCGGACGGCGACTGGCACGAGAAGGCCGACCCGCTCGCGTTCGCCACCGAGGTCCCGCCGGCCACCGCCTCGAAGGTCACCGCCTCGAGTCACGAGTGGACGGACGAGGCGTGGATGACGCGCCGCGAGGCTACCGCGTGGCACGCCGCGCCGATGAGCGTGTACGAGGTGCACCTCGGCTCGTGGCGGCCCGGCCTCGGCTACCGCGAGCTCGCCGAGGCGCTGGCCGACTACGTGGCCGAGCAGGGCTTCACCCACGTCGAGCTCCTGCCGGTCGCCGAGCATCCGTTCGGCGGCTCCTGGGGCTACCAGGTCACCTCCTACTACGCGCCGACCGCCCGCTTCGGCACGCCGGACGAGTTCCGCCACCTCGTGGACACGCTGCACGCGCGGGACATCGGCGTGATCATGGACTGGGTGCCGGCGCACTTCCCCAAGGACGCCTGGGCGCTGGCCCGCTTCGACGGCACCGCGCTCTACGAGCACGCCGACCCGCGCCGGGGCGAGCACCCGGACTGGGGCACGCTCGTGTTCGACTTCGGCCGTACCGAGGTCCGCAACTTCCTCGTGGCCAACGCGCTCTACTGGCTCGAGGAGTTCCACATCGACGGGCTGCGCGTGGACGCGGTCGCCTCGATGCTCTACCTCGACTACTCGCGCCGGGAGGGCGAGTGGCTGCCGAATGTCCACGGTGGACGGGAGAACCTGGACGCCGTGCGGTTCCTGCAGGAGCTGAACGCGACCGTCTACAAGCACCACCCGGGCGCGATCATGGTGGCCGAGGAGTCGACCGCCTGGCCCGGGGTCACCCGGCCCACCCATCTCGGGGGGCTCGGCTTCGGGTTCAAGTGGAACATGGGCTGGATGCACGACACGCTGAGCTATGTCGGCCACGACCCGGTACACCGGTCCTACCACCACAACGAGGTCACGTTCTCGCTGATGTACGCGTGGAGCGAGAACTTCGTGCTGCCGCTGTCGCATGACGAGGTGGTGCACGGCAAGGGCTCACTGTGGACGCGGATGCCCGGCGACGACTGGAACAAGGCGGCCGGGCTGCGCGCGGTGCTCGCGTTCATGTGGGCGCACCCGGGCAAGCAGCTGCTGTTCATGGGTGGCGAGTTCGGTCAGGTGCAGGAGTGGTCGGAGAACCGCTCACTGGACTGGCACCTGCTCGACGAGCCGCTGCACGGCGGCGTCCAGCGGCTCGTCGGCGACCTCAACCGGCGGTACCGGGCGCACCCGGCGCTCTACGCGGCGGACACCTCGTCGGAGGGCTTCGCGTGGATCGACGCGAACGACTCGGCGAACAACGTGGCGAGCTTCCTGCGGCTCGACCCGGACACCGGCGCCGTGGTGGCCTGCGTGGCCAACTTCGCCGGGACCCCGCACCACGACTACCGCGTCGGCCTCCCGTCGGCCGGTCGCTGGCGCGAGCTGCTCAACACGGACGCGACGGACTACGGCGGCTCGGGCTGGGGCAACCTCGGTGGCATGGCGGCGAACGAGGAGCCGTGGCACGGCCAGCCGGCGTCCGCGCTGTTGCAGCTGCCGCCGCAGGGCGTGCTCTGGCTGACTCCCGAGGGCTGACCCCAGGGCTGACCTGCACCGCGTGGCCGGATTGCGCCGTCCGGCAACCCTCGAGGGCGCGATGCGGGCACACTGGTGGACGTGGGTACCCGACTCGTCCGCTTGACCGTGGCCCTCGTGTCGCTCGTGGCGCTCGGCACGTCAGCCTGTACGACCACCATCACCGGCACGCCCACCAGCAGCGGCTCGATCATCACGCAGACCGACCCGGACGAGCCGGGCGGCGTCGACCCGTCGTTCATCGAGAACACCGACGACGGCCCGATCGACCGGCTGGCCGCCGCCGTGCTCACCGACCTGCGGTCCTACTGGACCGAGACGTTCCCGGCGACGTTCGGCGGCGAGTGGAAGGACCTGTCCGGCGGCTACTACTCGGTGGACACCGCGGACGACGACGCGCCGACACCGCCGTGCGTGGACAAGCCGACCGACGTCGAGGGCAACGCCTTCTACTGCCCGAACGCCGACGTCATGGCGTGGGACCGGGCCGCGCTGCTGCCGGTACTGCGGGAGCGTTTCGGTGAGGCCGCGGTGATGCTGGTGCTGGCGCACGAGATGGGCCACGCCGTGCAGCGCCGGGCTGGGCTCACCGTAGAGAAGCAGCAGGAGAGCCCCGACGAGTACCCGACGATCCTGATCGAGGCGCAGGCGGACTGCTACGCGGGCGCGTTCGTGCGCTGGGTCGTCGACGACAACGCCACCCACCTCCAGCTCGCCGCGGACGGGATGGACTCCGCGCTGGAGTCACTGATCACCTTCCGGGACCCGATCGGCACCGAGCAGACCGACGAGGGCGCGCACGGCGACGCGTTCGACCGGGTGTCGGCGTTCCAGGACGGCTACGACGAGGGCGCCACGCTGTGCAGCGAGATGAGCGTGGACAACCGGGTCTTCACCCAGAGCGGCTTCCGGGACGCCTCCGACGCGGCGAACGGCGGCAACCTCGACTTCGCCCAGCTCTTCGAGTCGATCGAGCCCACCCTCGAGCAGTACTTCGACTCCCTGGTCACCCAGCGCGGCAAGCAGTGGCGCCAGCCCCAGCTCGCCCCGACCGATGAGCGTCCGGACTGCGCCGGCGACCAGGGTCCGGTCGCGTTCTGCCCGGACTCCACCGAGATCAGCTTCGACACGGGCGACGAGCTGCCCCGGATCCACACCACGATCGGCGACTACGCCACCGGCACGCTGCTCGCGAGCCGCTACGCGTTGTCCGCGCTGACCGAGCTGCAGAAGCCGACCGAGGGCGAGGAGGCCCAGCACGACACCGTGTGCCTGGCCGGGGCGTTCACCGGCTCGCTGCTCGGGCTCGAGGACCAGTTCCTGTCCCCCGGCGACCTCGACGAGGCGATCCAGGTGCTGCTGGCCTACGACTACGCGGCGCGGGACATGGCCGGTCAGGGCATCGACACCGGGTTCGAGCGGGTGCGGGACTTCCGCAAGGGCGTCCTCGAGGGCGACAAGACCTGCGGGCTGGACTGAAACCACGCGGCACGCCGGTACGTCGTACGCGAGTCGTACCCGGCCAGTAGGGTGCGCACAGCGTTCGAGTCGGTACCGGAGGGGTGTGCGATGAGGGGTGCGTGGCGGACCGGGCTGGCTCTTGCCGCGGTCACGGCGGCGGTGGTGGGTGTGGGGGGGTGCGCGGGTCAGCAGATCGCGGGCACGCCGCAGGCCATGGGGGACATCGACACCACCAACGCGGGCGGCATGGAGGTCAGCGACGACGGGCCGAGTGGCCCTCGGGATGGCGTCGAGGACGCGAAGCTGGACGTGGAGGGCGCGGACGGCGGCGAGATGGACCGCCTGGCCACCAACGCGATCGCGGACCTGTACGACTACTGGCGCGAGCAGCTGCCGGGCACGTTCGACACGGAGTTCAAGGAGCTCGAGCGGCTGGTGTCCTACGACTCCAACGGCGCCGGCGTGACGATCTGCGGCGCGAGCACGGCGGGTCTGGTCAACGCGTTCTACTGCGGCGGCAACGGCGAGGACGCGATCGCCTGGGACCGCGGCGAGCTGCTGCCGATGCTCAACGAGCAGTTCGGCCCGATGTCGGTGGTCGGCGTGCTGGCCCACGAGATGGGGCACGCGGTGCAGTTCCGGCTCGGCGAGAAGAGCAACATGAGCCCGACGACCCCGACGATCGTGCGGGAGCAGCAGGCCGACTGCTACATGGGCAACTTCTTCCGGTACGTCGCCGAGGACCAGTCCAAGCACTTCCAGATCAACACCGGCGAGGGCCTCAACGACATCCTCGCCACGCTGTTCTTCATCCGTGACCCCGCCGGCCTCGACCACAAGACCGAGGGCGCGCACGGCCTCGCGTTCGACCGCGTGTACGCGTTCCAGGAGGGCTTCTCGAACGACCCGCAGCGCTGCGCGGACATGGACGAGGCCGAGATCGAGGGCCGGATCGCGGAGAAGGAGCGCGAGGAGGCCGACGAGCAGGTCGAGGGGGACATCGACCCGATCGAGTACCTGGGCGAGCTGCAGGAAAGCCTCGACGCGGCCTTCAAGGACAACGGCGGGGATCAGCCGGAGATCACCGACAACGGCTCGACGTGCGAGAGCGGCGAGGCGACCAGCCCGGTGACGTACTGCCCGGACGAGAACGTGGTCGGCATCGACGCGCCGGCGCTGCGGGAGATCGCCGCCAAGCCGGACCCGCAGGCGCCGCCCGGCGAGGAGGGCAGCGGTGGCCTGGGCGACTTCGCGGCGTTCGCGGAGATCGCGTCCCGCTACGCGCTGTCGATCCAGAAGTCGATCGGCGCGCCCCTGGACGACGAGCAGGCAGGCCTGCGCACGGCGTGCCTGACCGGCGCGTGGGCCGGCTTCACGAACGAGGAGGGCCAGCAGCTACGGCTGGCGGTGGGCGACCTCGACGAGGCGGTGGCCGAGCTGCTGCAGGAGGAGAGCCTGATCGCGGCCGACGTCAACGGCAAGCAGGTCCAGTCCGGCTTCGCCCGGGTGGAGGCCTTCCGGCGCGGCTTCATCGAGGGGTCCGGACCCTGTACGGAGGACTTCTCCTAGTTCCTTCCCGAGTCGGCCCCCGATCCGCTGCTGGATCGGGGGCCGACGTCGTTCCGGCCGTCAGTACAGGGCGCTCGCCAGGTCTCGTCGTGCCTTGGCGACGTTGGGGTCCTCCGGGGGGAACAGGCCGAACAGCTCCACCAGGTGGGTCCGCGCCCGGTCCCGGTCGGCGCCGCTCGTCCGCCTGATCACCGACAGCAGCCGCGCGAACGCATGCTCCGCCCGCTGGCTCGCGAGCTCCACGTCCGCGGCCGAGAGCTGGGCGTCGATGTCCTCCGGGGAGGTGTCCGCGCGGACGACGACCGACGGGTCCGCCGCCTCCGCGCGCGCCAGGAAGCGGACCTGCGCCAGGGCCGCCTTCGCCTGTTCGTTCGCCGGCTCGGCGTCCAGGATCTTCTGGTACGCGGCCTCGGCCCGCGCGTAGTCGCCCTGTTCGAACGCGGTCTCCGCCTCCGTGAACCGGGTGTCCTCCGGCTCGGGTTCCGGTTCGGCAACGGGCGTGCCCGACTCCGCCGCGCGGATGCCGGGCAGGCGGTCACGCAACGCGTCGAGCAGCGCGTCGAGCCACTGCTTGACCTGCGGCTCCGGCTGTGCCCCGGCGAACGCCTCCACCGGCTGCCCGCCGGCGATCGCGACGACCGTCGGGATCGACTGAACGCCGAAGAGCTGCGCGATGCGGGGGTTGGCGTCGACGTCGACCTTCGCGAGGATCCAGGTGCCGCCCGCCGCCTGGGCCAGCCGCTCCAGCATCGGCGACAGCTGCTTGCACGGCCCGCACCACTCCGCCCACAGGTCCACGATCACGGGCACCTGCAGCGACCGCTCGACGACCTCGGCCTGGAATGTCTCCTCGGTGACCTCGACGACGAATCCGTCGGCCGGTTGCCGGTCGGGCGGGCCCGAGTCTCCAGACGCGGACGACGCCGGGCCGGGCGACCTCGTGGCCGCGTCCGCCCCGGCCTTTAGCGCGGAAAGATCTACAGCTCCGGACAGGGCTGCCGACAAAGCTGCGGTTTGACGTGGATCTGGCCTACTCACATTTACATCCTGACACGACGCCCGGATCGCGTGTCGGGCTACCACCTTCAGCCGCCGCTCACTCCTCGAGGTGCTGCTCGATCCGCTCGACCTTGGCCGTGAGTTGGCCGCGGTAACCGGGCCGGATGTCCGCCTTGAGCACGAGGCTCACCCGCGGCGCTCCCTGCGCCACGACCTCGACCGCCCGCTTGACCACGGCCATCACCTCGTCCCACTCCCCCTCGACCGTGGTGAACATGCTCGTCGTCTCCGAGGGCAGCCCCGACTCCCGCACCACGCGCACCGCCTCGGCGACCGCCTTGCTCACGCTGTCCGACTCGCCGCCCGCCGGGGCCACACTGAACGCGACTAGCACGGCTGCTCCTCTCCCGGGTGGACCTGTGCCAGGCACCCTTTCCGGTACCGACTGGTAACTTCAACCGCCATGAGCCGTGTGCTGCCGTTCGACCCCATCGCCCGCGCGGCCGAGCTGTGGTCCGAGCGGGTGGGTCCGTCCGGCACGATGGCCGCGGTCACCAGCATCATGCGCGTCCAGCAGGTGCTGCAGTCCGCTGTGGACGGCGCGCTGCGGCCGCACGGGCTCACGTTCGCCCGGTACGAGGCGCTCGTGCTGCTGACGTTCTCCAAGCGCGGCAGCCTGCCGATGCGCGTCATGGGCGAGCGCCTCCAGCTGCACCCCACGAGCGTGACCAACATCGTCGACCGGCTGGAGGGCGACGGGCTCGTCAAGCGCCTGCCGCACCCGACCGACCGGCGCACGACGCTCGCCGAGATCACCGAGGCCGGCCGGCAGCGCCGCGAGGAGGCGACCGCCGCGGTCACGGAGATCGACTTCGGCCTGCGGGGCCTCACCGAGCGCCAGACCGCCCAGCTGACCGAGCTGCTCGCGAAGGTCCGCAAGGCAGTAGGCGACTTCGAGGATTGAGAAGGCAGTCCGCCTGCCCGGAATTCAAAGTGTTGGTTGCGTTCCAGCGAACGGTGCGGATCTCCGGTTGATCATGGCTGGGTGCCGTCACGGTACCCCTGAGGTTCCGTTGGTCGGCACAAGACAAACCCTCATCCATCTTCCCACTGGAAGACCTTTGCCGCGATCGAGCCGACCACGACGATGAACGCGGCCAGCACCAGGCACGGCACGACCAGAGCGGCCGGACCCTGGCCGCGCACCAGGAAGTCCATGATCCCGTCGTTCATGTGCCGCAACGGGAACGCGTTCGAGATCGTCTGCATCCACGGCGGCGCCTGGTCGATCGGGAAGAACGTGCCGGACAGGAACGCCATCGGCAGCACCACGATGTTCGCCGCGCCGGTGGCCGCCTCCTCGGTCTTGCAGAACGCGCCCACCAGCATGCCGATCGCGAAGAACGCCAGGATCCCCAGCAGGAACACCGGGATGGCGAGCGCCCACGTGCCGGTCAGCTGCAGCCCGAACACCGGCAGCGCGCCGATCCCGAGAAAGAGCGTGGCCTGCACGATCGCGACGCCGATCGTCACCACGACACGGGAGGACAGCACGGTGGACGCGGGCACGGGCGCGAGCCGTATCCGGCGCAGCACCTGCTTCTTGCGCCAGCTGACCAGCGGCAGCGCCGCCCCGAAGACCGCGGTGATCGCGACGCCCCAGGACATGATGCCCGGCGTGATGTACTGGATCGGCTTGAGCGAGGAGTCCTCGACGTTCGAACCGTCCACCGTGTACCGCGGGCGCTCGCCGGTCGCCTCCTGGTTCAGCTGGCCGACCACGCCCTGCACGATCCCGGTGACCGTGCCGGCCTGGGTCTGGTCACTGGCCGCGAACCGGTAGGTGAGGTCCGTGCCGTGCACGGCCACCGCGGCCGGCAGGTCGCCGTCGCGTACCTTCGCGACGGCGTCGTCGAAGTCGTCGAACCGCTCCAGCTCCAGCGCGCCGGTCCGGTCCAGGGCTTCGACCACCGGCCCGTCCCCCACCACGCCGATGCCGATCTTGTCCGTGCCGACGTCCCGGAACAGCAGGCCGAACACGACGAGGAACATCAGCGGGAATACGAACGTGAAGAACAGCGTCGCCTTCTCCCGGTAGAACCCCTTGAGCATCGCCAGCGCGAGGCTGCGGAACGCGGTCATGCTCGGTATTCCCGTCCGGTCAGGCCGAGGAAGACGTCCTCGAGCGTGGCGGTGCGCACCTGCAGGCCGGCAAGCGCGCCCCGGTCGGCGAGCGCCGAGAGCACCTCGGCGGGCTTACGAGTGGAGATCGTCAGCGACAGCTCGTCCTCGCCGACGCCCTCCGCGCCGGGCAACGCCTCGGCGGCCGACGCGGACAGCGAGCCCCGCTCGAGGATCACGTGAGTCGGCGCATCCAGGCCCCGGACCAGCACGGCCGGCCGGTCCATGGCGAGGATCCGGCCCTTGTCCATGATCGCCACCCGGTCGCAGAGGATCTCCGCCTCGTCGAGGTAGTGCGTGGTGTACATGATCGTCTTGCCGCGTTCCTGGATGGCCCGCAGCACGTCCCAGAGGTTGCGCCGCGCCTGCGGGTCTAGCGCCGCTGTGGGCTCGTCGAGGAACACCACGTCCGGGTCGTGCGCGAGCGCGCACGCGATCGACAACCGCTGCCGCTGGCCGCCGGAGAGCTTGTCCTCGCGGGTGTCGGCCTTGTCCGCGAGCCCGACCAGCTCGAGCATGTCGTGCGCCCGCGCGGCGCCGACGCCGTACAGCGAGGCGAACGTCTCCAGCTGCTCGCGCGCGGTGAGCCTCTCGAAGAACGCCGACGCCTGCAGCTGCACGCCGATCCGCGGCAGCAGCGTCACCCGCCGTGGCCACGGTGACTCGCCGAGCAGCAGCACCGACCCGGAGTCCGGCTCGCGCAGGCCCTCGATGATCTCCAGGAGCGTCGTCTTGCCCGCCCCGTTCGGCCCGAGGATGCCGAAGAACTCCCCCTCGGCGACCGACAGCGACACGCCGTCCACCGCCTTCAGGTCCCCGTACGCCTTGCGGATGTCCTCGACCACCACCGCGTTCGCCGTGTCTCCCACGACCGCGAAGATAGTTGAGCACCCACCGCGACGAGGCAATTCGCCGACAAAGGAGAGCAAGATCTATCCGAAGGTCGAACCCCACGCGCGGCATGCTCGACGTGGGTGACGGGAACCACATCTACTGGGAGCAGTGCGGCGACCCGGACGGCAAGCCCGCGGTGGTCCTGCACGGCGGCCCGGGCTCGGGCGCCACGCCCGACCACCGCCGGTGGTTCCACCCCGGCGCCTACCGGATCGTGCTGCTCGACCAGCGCAACTGCGGGCGAAGCACGCCGCACGCGACGAGGTCGCGACCGACCTCGCCACCAACACCACCGGGCACCTGGTCGCCGACCTGGAGCGGCTCCGCACGCACCTCGGCATCGAGCGCTGGCTGGTGTTCGGCGGTTCCCTCGGCTCGGTGCTCGGCCTCGCCTACGCACAACGGCACCCCGAGCGGGTGTCCGAGCTGGTGCTGTTCGCGGTGGCGACCGGCCGGCAGGCGGAGGTCGACCTGATGAGCACTATTCAAAACACTCCGGATCAGCAGCGCCCGGGCACGAAGCGGGCCTGTTTCGAATAGTGCTCAGTGACTCGCGGCCTCGGCCCACTGTTCCCCGAGGCGTGGGCCCGGTTCCGGGACGCGGCGGGCATCCCGGCCGGCATGCCCGGCGGCTGCTCTCACCGTCCGAGGATGAGCGTGCGACGGCGGCCCGCGAGTGGTGCGCGTGGGAGGACGCGATCACGCCGACCTCCGGTCCGAGCCCGCGCTACGCGGACCCGGTGTTCCGGCCGGCGTTCGCGCGGATCGTCACGCACTACTGGAGCAACGGCCACTTTCTCGGCCCCGACGGCGCGCTGCTGGACGGGGCCGGCCGGCTGGCCGGCATCCCGGGCGTGATCGTCCAGGGCCGGCTCGACTTCGGGAACCTCGTGGGGACGCCGTGGCTGCTGGCGCACGCCTGGCCGGACGCGGAGCTCGTGATCGTCGACGAGGCCGCGCACGAGACCGCGACGCCGGGCATGGCCGGTTCGCTTCTCGCCGCGACCGACCGGTTCGCCCGGATGGCCTGAACCGGAAAGTTCGCGCCGGAGCTGAACCGAGCCGGCGGCATACCCGTGGTTAGGGGTGAACACATCGAGCAGTAGACGCCAGAGGGGGCTTCCAGAGGCGGGCCAGCCCGACACTGGATCCGGCTACTGAACTCCCGCGGTGAAAACCCGGGCCGGGGGCACGCAGCCAGCGTGTTCCCCGGCCCCGGGCCCGGGCTCGACCCAGGGCGTGCCCTCCCCCGGACGTTCGTCACCTGACTCGCCGGCCCCGCTTCCCGCTCGCGGCGTTGCCGACCCGCCCCAGTACGGTCCAGCACGAGGGCGCTGGAGGGCGACGACTCACGACCTCGGCGGATCGTGCTCCCGGTGCCCGTGGTTGCGCAGAGGCAGGCCGGTGAGTGGCGGAGGAGCGGACGAGACCATGAGTTCCCATGCGCAAGGGCGGCGGCCGGTCCGGCTGCCGGCGAACCAGCCCGAGCGGTTCTACCGCGGCGGCGCGGCGATCGCGGCACTGCGGGGCTCCCCGGCGCGTGAGTTCGGGCCGGAGGACTGGGTCGCCTCGTGCAGCACGCTGCACGGCTCGCCCGACCTCGGGCTGTCCGTGCTGCCGGACGGGCGAGTGCTGCGGGACGCGATCGCCGAGCACGCCGACGCCTGGCTCGGCCCAACGCACCTCGCGCGGTTCGGCCCGGACCCGGCGCTGCTCGTGAAGCTGCTCGACGCGGGCCAGCGGCTGCCGGTGCACTGCCACCCGCCCGACGAGTTCGCCGCCGCGCACTTCGGGTCCCGGTACGGCAAGACGGAGGCGTGGGTCGTGGTCGGCGCCGGACCGGACGCGACCGTCCACATCGGATTCGCCGAGGACGTCGCCGCCGGCACGGTGGCCGACTGGGTCGCCCGCCAGGACTCGGCGGCGATGCTCGGCGCGCTGAACGCCGTGGCCGTGCGGCCGGGTGACACGGTGTTCGTGCCGGCCGGCGTGCCGCACGCGATCGGCCCCGGGATCTTCATCGTGGAGCTCCAGCAGCCGACCGACCTGTCGGTCACCCTGGAGTGGAAGGGCTTCCTCGACACCGAGGGCGGAGGGCACCTGGGCGTCGGCTTCGAGACCGCGCTCGGCTGCGTGGACCGGTCCGGCTGGGACGGCGACCGGCTGGTACACCGCGAGGAGGACACCGAGGCGCCGGTGCGAGACCTGTTCGGCCAGGCCGCCCGGGGCTTCTTCCGGGCGGAGCGGGTGCGCGGCGGGGCGGAGCTGACCGCGTCTTACGGCGTGCTCGTGGTGCTGTCGGGCACGGGCGTGCTGCACACCGAGCACGGCGGGGACGTGCCGGTGACGCGCGGCGACACGTACGTGGTCCCGCATGCCGCCGGCGCGGCCACGGTGGCCGGCGACCTCGTGGCGGTGCGCTGCCTGCCGCCCGGCACGAGCCCCTGACCTCCGCGCCCGGTCACCGGCCGGCCGCGGTCAGCCGGTCCGCGGCGGCGTAGGGGTCCAGCTCCCCCGCCGCCACCCGATGCGCGAGGCGGTCGAGCGCCTCGTGGCCGACACCGAGCCGGGTACGCAGCGCCGCGACCGCGATCGCCTCGATCTCGCGCTCGGCCCGGCGTGCGCGGCGGGCCGCCAGCTCGCCGTGGTCGACGAGCCAGTCCCGGTGCGCGTCGAGCGCGCCCACCAGCTCCTCGCCGCCCTCCCCGGCCGAGGCGACCGTCCGCACGATCGGCTGCCGCCACGACGGGCCCGCCTCGCGGCGGCCCAGCGAGACCATGTGCTTGAGGTCCCGCACGGTCTCGTCCGCGCCGTCCCGGTCGGCCTTGTTGACCACGAACACGTCCGCCACCTCGAGGATGCCGGCCTTGGCCGCCTGGACGCCGTCGCCCATGCCCGGCGCGAGCAGCACCACCGTCGTGTCCGCCAGCGCCACGATGTCCACTTCGGACTGTCCAACCCCGACGGTCTCGATGAGGACGACGTCGCAGCCGGCGGCGTCCAGCACGCGCAGTGCCTGCGGGGTCGCGGCGGCGAGCCCGCCGAGCTGGCCGCGGGTGGCCATCGAGCGGATGAACACGTCGGGATCCGTGGTGTGGTCGTGCATCCGGATCCGGTCGCCGAGCAGCGCGCCCCCGGAGAACGGTGACGACGGGTCGATCGCGAGCACCCCGACGCGCAGCCCCTGCTTGCGGAACGCGGACACCAGCACCGACGTGGACGTCGACTTGCCGACGCCGGGCGGGCCGGTCAGGCCGAGCACCCGGGCGTTGCCGGTGAGCGGGTTGAGCTCGGCGGCGATCTCGCGCAGATGCGGGCTCTCGTCCTCGACGAGCGAGATCAGCCGGGCGACCGCGCGGTGTTGTCCCGCTCGCGCTCGCCCGACCAGGTCGGCAAGACCCGCCAATCCGTCCACACCGGACAATCTAGACGCGGATCAGCAGTGCGTCACCCTGCCCACCGCCACCGCACAGGGCGGCCGCGCCGAGCCCGCCGCCGCGGCGGCGCAGCTCGTGGGCCAGGTGCACGGCCAGCCGCGCACCGGACGCCCCGATCGGGTGGCCGAGCGCGATGGCGCCGCCGTTGACGTTGACGATGTCCTCGCTGACGCCCAGCTGCCGGGTGGACACCAGGCCGACCGCCGCGAACGCCTCGTTGATCTCCACGAGGTCGAGGTCGGACGCCGACCGCCCCGCCTTGGCGAGTGCCGCCTTGATCGCGTTGGACGGCTGCTCGTGCAGGCTCGCGTCCGGCCCGGCCACCACGCCGTGCGCGCCGATCTCGGCGAGCCACGCCAGGCCCAGCTCCTGTGCCTTCGCCTTGCTCATCACGACGACCGCCGCGGCGCCGTCGGAGATCTGCGAGGCCGAGCCCGCGGTGATCGTGCCGTCCGAGGCGAAGGCCGGGCGCAGCTTCGCGAGCCCCTCGGCGGTGGTGTCGCCGCGCACGCCCTCGTCGGTGTCGAAGACGATCGGGTCGCCCTTGCGCTGCGGGATCGTGACCGGCGCGATCTCCTCGGCGAACACGCCGTTCTTGATCGCGGCCGCGGCCAGCTGGTGGGAGCGAGCGGCGAAGGTGTCCTGCTCCTCGCGGGTGACGCCGTAGCGGGCGTTGTACTTCTCGGTCGACGCGCCCATGGCCACCTGGTCGAACGCGCAGAACAGACCGTCGTGTGCCAGGTGGTCCTGCATGGTCACGTCGCCGTACTTGAAGCCGGACCGCGACTTCGCCAGCAGGTGCGGCGCCTGGGTCATCGACTCCTGCCCGCCGGCGACGACGATCTCGAACTCGCCGGCCCGGATGAGCTGGTCCGCGAGCGCGATCGCGTCGAGGCCGGACAGGCACACCTTGTTGATCGTCAGGGCCGGCACGTCCATCGGGATGCCGGCGGCGACCGCGGCCTGGCGGGCCGGGATCTGCCCGGCGCCGGCGGTGAGCACCTGACCCATGATCGTGTACTGGACCTGTTCCGGCGCGACCCCGGCGCGTTCGAGCGCCGCTTTGATGGCGACGCCGCCGAGCTGCGCACCGGAGAGGTCCTTGAGCGAGCCGAGCAGGCGGCCGATCGGGGTGCGCGCCCCAGCGACGATGACGGATCCGGACACTGGCGGGCCTCCAGCAGCTAGCGGGCGTTAACTTCCTACGTTACCCGGGGGCGCCCGTTCGACCACCGACCGATGTGAGTAGCCGCACAACCACCAGGCGAATCCCGGCATTACCTTGTGACGCATGGACGAGCTCAGGCCGTACGTCACGGCGATCGACCACGTCGGCATCGCGGTACCGGACCTGGACGAGGCGATCGCGTTCCACCGCGACGTGCTCGGCCTCGAGCTGTACCACGAGGAGGTCAACGAGGCACAGGGCGTGCGCGAGGCGATGATGCGCCCGCCGGGTGCCGCCGCCGGCGCCACCGCGGTGCAGCTGCTCGCCCCACTCGACCCGGACACCACGATCGGCAAGTTCCTCGCCCGCAAGGGGCCTGGCCTCCAGCAGGTGGCCTACCGCGTCTCCGACATCGAGGCGGCCACCGACGCCTTGCGCGAAAAGGGGCTGCGCGTGACGTACGAGAAGGCCGTCCCCGGCACCGCGAACAGCCGGGCGAACTTCGTGCACCCGAAGGACGCCGGCGGGGTGCTCATCGAGCTAGTGGAGCCGGCGCCGGAGGAACGGTGAGCGCGCCGGCGATGAACTCCACCTCCCGGTCGATGGTCGCGGCGATCGCGGCGTTGGTGGTCCCGTCGTCGGCCCCGACGTGCCGCGCCACGGAGTGGCGGTAGCTGACCGCCAGCGCGAGCAGCCCCGAGGCCGTGTCGACGGCGGCGACCGGCAGGCTGCCCATGCTCGCCGCCATGATCACGGCACGGACCTGGTCCACGACCTTGCCGAACCGCTCCTGGAGCGCGTCGCGGACCGCCGTGTGCGTGTCGGCCTCGCGCCAGAGCAGGTGGGAGAGCAGGTACGAAGCCCGCATCCGGTCGTCGAGCTCGGCGACCAGGCCGCGCAGGCTCGCGGCCACGTCGCCGGGGACGACCACGCGGGCCGGCTCCACCTGCTCGTCGGGCAGCCGGTCCACGAGAGCCGCGAGCAGGTCGGACTTGCGCTTGAAGTAGTAGTGCACGAGGCCCTTGGGCACGGTGGCCCGGGCGGCGATCTTCGAGGTGGGGGTGGCGTCGAAGCCGAACTCGGCGAACAGCTCCTCGGCCGCCGTCAGGATGCGTTCACGGGCGGACGGGTCGTCGTCGCCCTTCTTCTTCGTCAGACGCATGTCGTGCTGTCCCCTTCTCGCAGGCTCGCGGTCCATAACGTAACCCGGGAGGTCACGTCATGGACCGCGAGCTGATTGGAAGGGGTCGGTCAGCGCACTAGTGCTGGCCGGCCATTCCACTGCCGGACCGGTGCGCCGCCTGGGCGACCGGGAACGCCGCCGCACCAGCGATGACGGTCAGCGCGCCGATGATCCACGAGGACCAGGAGATGCCGGTGAACTCCGTGTAGGTCAACACCCAGGGGGAGATGACCATGAGTACGCCGAGCAAGATCTGGATCCCCTCGCTGTACACCTGACCGGGCACGGCCAGCGACGCCAGCCCGTCGAGGGCGATCAGCGCGCCCAGGACGATCATCGTCCACATCGCGGCGTTGTTGGTGTCCATCCACAGGGGGGACAGCACCGCCACGACGCCCAGTACGACCTCCGCCCAGTCGTGCGGCCTTGTCCAAGGCTTGGCCGTCGCGGGATTCGTCATCGAGACCACCTCCGATTGTGTGGAGCCTCATCGCCTCATACGTCGATGATGCGCCTTGGTTGGCCAGCCGGTCAAACGCGGCTCGGCGTCTGGCGGGTCACGTTCGGGTGCCGGCCGCGCGCCCGCCTCACCCAGACCCCGAACCGTTGACTCTTCCCCGACCATCGGGGTTTCCGGTGGGCTTCTCCTTCGAGTGACCCTGCCCTCAACCTGCTGGTTCTGTACCGTTACCGGGCGGTAACGTCGGTGCGTATGCGGAAGATCCTCGATGCCGTCCTGGCCGACGACCTGGCCGCGGTCGGCTCACTGCCGGTCCCCGACTACTACCGGGGCGTCGCCGTGCACGCCGACGAGGTGGACATGTTCGCGGGCCAGTCCACCCCCGAGAAGGACCCGCGCAAGTCGCTGCACGTGGACGAGGTGGCGACACCCGAGCTCGGCCCCGGTGAGGCGCTCGTGGCGGTCATGGCGAGCGCGGTCAACTACAACACCGTCTGGACGTCGATCTTCGAGCCGATGGACACCTTCGGCTTCCTGCGCCGCTACGGCAGGACCTCGCCGCTGGCCAAGCGGCACGACCTGCCCTACCACGTGGTGGGCTCCGACCTCGCCGGCGTCGTGCTGCGCACGGGCCCGGGCGTCAACGCGTGGCAGGCCGGCGACCAGGTCGTCGCGCACTGCCTCAACGTCGAGCTCGAGCACCCGGACGGGCACGACGACACCATGCTCGACCCGGAGCAGCGGATCTGGGGCTTCGAGACCAACTTCGGCGGGCTGGCCGAGCTGGCGCTGGTCAAGTCCAACCAGCTGATGCCCAAGCCCGCACACCTGACGTGGGAGGAGGCCGCCTGCCCGGGCCTGGTCAACTCGACCGCCTACCGCCAGCTCGTCTCCCGCAACGGCGCCGGCATGAAGCAGGGCGACACCGTCCTGATCTGGGGAGCGTCCGGCGGCCTCGGCTCCTATGCCACCCAGTTCGCGCTGAACGGCGGGGCGACGCCTGTGTGCGTGGTCGGCAGCGAGCAGAAGGCGGAGATCTGCCGGAAGATGGGCGCCGAGCTGATCATCGACCGGCATGCGGAGGGCTACCGGTTCTGGAAGGACGAGAACACACAGGACCCGAAGGAGTGGAAGCGCCTCGGCGCGCGAATCCGCGAGCTGACCGGAGGCGACGACCCCGACATCGTCCTCGAGCACCCGGGCCGGGAGACGTTCGGCGCGAGCGTGTACGTGGCGAGGCGCGGGGGCACGATCGTGACGTGCGCATCGACCAGTGGGTTCCTCCATCAGTACGACAACCGGTACCTCTGGATGAACCTGAAGCGGATCATCGGCTCGCATTTCGCCAACTACCACGAGGCGTGGGAGGCGAACCGGTTGATCGCCAAGGGAAAGATCCACCCCACACTGTCCAGTGTGTACCCGCTGGAGCAGACCGGGCAGGCCGCGCACGACGTGCACCGCAACGCACACCAGGGCAAGGTTGGCGTGCTCTGCCTTGCGCCGGCGGAAGGTCTCGGCGTGCGCGACCACGAGCTGCGGGAGCGCCACGTCGCGGAGATCAACAGATTTCGTGGTGTCTAAGGTATTCCCGCACCGAGTGGCCCGTCAGGGTAGCGTGGGCGCATGGCGTTAGGTGAGGAGCGCGACCTCGTACCGCTGGGAGCCGGATTCGACATCACGAAACGGGGCTACAGCCGCATTCAGGTGGAGGAGCATCTGGAGCAGCTGGACGGCCAGCTGAAGCTGCTCGCCGCGGACCGCAACGCGGCGGCGGCGCAGGCGGCCGAGCTCACCGCGCAGCTGGAGGTCGCTCGGACCACGGTCGACGACCTACGGGGGCAGGTCGAGCGCCTCTCGATGCCGCCGACCACGATGGCCGGGCTCTCCGAGCGGCTGCAGCGGATGCTGCGGCTCGCGCAGGAGGAGCGCGAGGAGGTCAACGCCAAGGCCAGGGCGGAGGCCGAGCACATCCGGGCCGACGCGGAGGCCGACGCCACGAGGCTGCGCCGGCAGTACGAGAAGCAGCTGGAGGAGCTGGACGAGCGGCGCAACGCGATGGAGGCCGAGCACCGCGGCGTGCTGGAGAAGGCGCGCGCCGACGCGGCCGAGATCACCGCGACCGCCGAGGCCGAGCGCGCCAAGCTCGACGCGGAGGCCGAGCAGCGCCGGACCACGGTCGAGGAGGACTTCGAGATCGCCATGGCCTCGCGGCGCACCGAGTCGATGCGCGCGCTGGCCGAGCAGGAGGCGACGTCCAAGGCGGAGGCCGAGCGGCGCGTGCGCGAGGCGACCGAGGAGGCCAACCGCCGCCGGCACGACGCGATCACCGAGTCGACCGCGCGCCTGCAGGAGGCCACCGACGAGGCGCACCGGCGGGTCCGGGAGGCCACCGAGGAGTCCAACCGCCGGATCAGCCACGCCGCGCAGCGGGTCAACGCGCTGCGGCAGCTGCGGACGCGGGTGGCCGAGCAGCTCGCCTCGGCCCGCGACCTGGTGGCCGACGCGCACGAGAGCATCGAGCTGGCCGCGCCGGCGTTCGAGCACCTGCCCGAGGAGCAGGAGGCCACGGAGCAGTCGAGCGAGGCGGCGCGTGGCAAGGACCCGGTGCCCGGCCCGCCGCGGGAGCGGTGGGAGACCTCGGCCGAGGACGTCCCGGACGACGTGGCCCACGCGCCGACGAAGCGGATCGCCCGCTAGCGGTACCCGGCCGCGAGTTACTCGCCGATGTCCTCGTACCACAGGTCCGGGTGCGCGGCGATGAAGTCGGTCATCAGCTCGACGCACCGGGCGTCGTCGACGATCGTGATCTCCACGCCGTGCTCGGCCAGCCACTCGTGGCCGCCGGAGAACGTCGTCGCCTCGCCGATGATCACCCGGGGGATCGCGAACTGGCGGACCAGGCCACTGCAGTACCAGCACGGCGACAGCGTCGTGACCATGATCGTGTCGCGGTAGTGACGCCGCCGCCCCGCATCGCGGAACGCCGCCGTCTCCGCGTGCATCGACGGGTCGCCGTCCTGCACGCGGCGGTTGTGGCCACGGCCCAGCACCCCGCCGTCCGGGCCGATCAGTGCGGCCCCGATGGGGACGCCGCCCTCGGACAGGCCCTGCCTGGCCTCCTTGACCGCCAACCCGATCATCCCCGCCAGATCCATGCCTCATTCTGCGATCGGGTTGCCGCGCACGGTAGGTTTACCCGTGAGTAGATAATGCCGGGGAGGCAACATGGCGGCTTACCAGACCGTGGTCGTCGGCACGGACGGCTCCGACTCCTCCTACCTCGCGGTCGACCGCGCCGCGGCCATCGCCGCGGACAACGGCGCGACCCTCGTCATCGCGTGCGCGTACCACCCGGCCCGGCCCGAGGATGTCAGCAGGGCCCGGGACGAGCTCGGCGACGACGTGGCCTACCAGGTCGTCGGGTCGACGCCGGCCGAGGAGTCCGTGCGCACCGGCGCCGAGCGGGCCAGGCGGGCCGGCGCCACGAAGATCGACACCGTCGTCGTGGACGGCGAGCCCGTGCCGACGCTGTCCAAGGTGGTCGCCGAGCGGTCCGCGGACCTGCTCGTCGTCGGCAACCGCGGGTTGAACACGCTCACCGGCCGGATCCTCGGCTCGGTCCCCAGCGAAGCGGCCCGCAAGTCGACGGTCGACGTGCTCATCGTGCACACCACGTGACCGAACCCGCCGAGGACGCGCTCCAGAAGCGCATCGAGCGGATCCTGCTCGGCGGCGAACGCCGGTACACCCGCGCGGACGTCGCCGAGCGCTCGGGTGTGCCACCCGGGCGGGCCACCGCGCTGTGGCGCGCGCTCGGCTTCGCGACCGCCGGCGACGACGAGGCGGTGTTCACCGACGGCGACGTCCGCGCGCTGCGCACGGTCAACGACCTGATCCGGTCCGGCATCATCGAGCCGGCCGTCGCGATCTCCAGCGCGCGGATGATCGGCCAGCACATGTCCCGGCTCGCCGAGTCGCAGGTGCTCTTGCTGCGCGAGGTGGTCGCGGCGAACCCCGAGCTCGCCGGCGAGCGCCAGCTCGGCCGGCTCGTCGAGCAGCTGACGCCGGACCTCGAGCTGCTGCAGGACTTCGTGTGGCGCCGGCATCTCGCGGCGCACTCGGTGCGCACGCTCGTCGCCGCCGACGAGGACCCCGGCGAGCGCCGGCAGGTGGTCGGGTTCGCCGACATGGTGGGCTTCACGAACCTCACGCTCCGCTCGACCGAGGCCGAGCTGGTCACCGTCGTCGACCGGTTCGACGCGATCGCCGCCGAGGTCGTGGCGGACCACCACGGCCGGATCGTGAAGATGCTCGGCGACGAGGTGCTCTTCGTGGCCGACTCCCCCACCGACGCCGCGGAGATCGCGCTGACCCTGCTGGAGCGCGCCGATGCCACCGAGGACGTGCCGTCGCTGCGGGCCGGGCTCGCGCTCGGCCGGGTGCTGCGCCGGTTCGGCGACGTGTACGGCTCGGTGGTCAACATCGCGAGCCGGCTGACCTCGGTGGCCCGCCCGGGCAGCGTGCTGGTCGATCGCGAGCTGGCGGCCGCGCTCGAGGACACCGACACCTACTCGGTCCGGCACCGCCGGCCGGTGTCGGTCCGCGGGTACGCCCGGCTGCGCTCGGCCGGCCTGCGCCGCGC
>NZ_JBOHGB010000062.1:0-38252 GCF_050699935.1 Actinophytocola sp. | reverse complement strand
GACGAACACCGGGCGGCTGGCCGCGCGAATCGCCGCGGCCAGCCCGGCGACGGCGTCCTCGCCGGGCCGGACCGGGTTCGGCGCTGGCGGCAGGGTGACCGGTGCGGGCTCGGCCGGTGCGGCCTGGACGTCGAGCGGCAGGTTGAGCACCACCGTGCGCCGCTCGTGGACGGCCGTGCGGTACGCGCGCACGGTGTCGGCCACCGCGGAGGCGGGGGAGTGGACCCGCTCGGGCACGGCGCCCACCGCGGCGATGGCGGCGGCCTGGTCGATGCGGAAGTTGTTCCGCACGGCCGCGCCGGGGGTGTCGGCGGTGAGCACGAGCAGCGGGGTCCGGCTCTTGGCCGCCTCGGTGACGCCGGTCAGCGCGTTGGTCAGGCCGCAGCCCTGGTGCGTGGTGACGACGGCGAGCCGGTCGCTCATCCGCGCGTAGGCGTCGGCCATGGTCGCCGCGCCGCCCTCGTGGCGGGCGGCGACGAACGGCACGCCGCCCGCGCGCAGCGCGTTGGTCACCACGAAGTTGCCGCTGCCGACGACACCGAACGCGTGCGCCACCCCGAGCCGGGCGAGCGTCGTGCCGACCAGCTCGGCCGTACTGGTCCCCGTGCTCGTACCCGTGCCGGTCACCGCTCGACCAGCGCGTAGACCCGCGCCGGACTGCCCGAGCCGCCGACGATCGGCAGCGGCGAGATCACCAGCACCGCACCCGTCGCCGGCAGCCGCGCGAGGTTCTGCAGCTGGGTCAGGCCCAGCTTGCCGGCGCCGAGGAAGTAGTGGTGGCACGGGAACGGCGGATCGAAGCCGTGCGCGGCGCCCGCGTCGGTGCCGACGGTCTCCACGCCCAGGCCGGCGAGGTTGGTGTCCTCGGCGAGCCAGCGGGCGCACTCCGCGGCGATGCCCGGCGTGTGCGGGCCGGTCTCGTCGGCGTTGAGGAACCGCGTCGCGTCGTTCGAGCGGCGGTCCCAGCCGGTGCGCAGCAGCACCCAGCCACCGGCCGGCAGCGGGCCGTTCTCCGCCTCCCACAGCCGCACGTCGTCGATCCGCAGCAGGTAGTCCGGGTCCGCGACGGCTCGATCGGACACGTCCACCACGACCGCGGGCGCCACGAGCGTGCGCAGCGCCAGCTGGGACACGTCCGGACCGTCCTTTCCGGACGACCAGTGCACGGGCGCGTCCACGTGCGTGCCGGTGTGCTCGCCGGTGTGGATGTTGTTCCAGTACCAGTTCGGGCCGGCCTCGTCGTACCGGCTGATCTGTTCGAGGGAGAAGTTGATCGTGTTCGCGAACGGTGGTGGCAGCTGCAGGATCGGGGTGTCCTTCGACAGCGGGGCGGTCAGGTCGACGATCTCGACACGGTTCGCGGCGATCGAGTCGAGCAGGTCAGCCAGCAGCGGCATCGTGGCCTCCAGGTGTGGGTCCTTGCCGGACACTATGCTGCGGTCCGGTCCCGATCCAGGAGGCGCGAGGCATGTCCACGAGCGAGGAGCTGGCCAGCACGTTCAACGAGCTGGACATGAACGACGACGGGCAGATCACGATGGCGGAGTTCGCCTCGGCGATGGCAGCGCGTGGCGAGAAGATCACCGACGCCGAGGTCGCGTCGATCTTCGCCGACGCGGACACCGACGCCGACGGCCGGATCTCGCTCGCGGAGTTCACCGCCGCCTGGAACCGCGCCGGCTGACCCGCGCCCGACACGCGCTGGGGCCCCGAGTCAGGCGCCGCCGGACCGCAGGATCAGCAGGCTGATCTCGCTGGGCGCGAAGACCCGTAGCGGCGGTCCCCAGAAGCCGGCACCGCGGGTCGTGTAGAGCTGGGTGCGCTCGCCGTGGCGGGTGAGGCCGTGCACGGACGGCTGGTCGACCCGCACCAGGTAGTGGAACGGCCAGATCTGGCCGCCATGCGTGTGGCCCGACACCTGCAGGTCGACGCCGCCGGCGGCGGCGTGGCGGACCTGCTGGGGCTGGTGGGCGAGCAGCAGCACCGGGAGGTTCGGGTCGGCGCCGGCGAGGGCGGCGGCGAGGTTCGCGCCGTGGCCGGGCAGGCCGGACCCGACCGCGGTGGCGTCGTCGATCCCGGCCAGCACGAGCCGGTCGCCGCCGCGCTCGACGATCCGGTGCCGGTTGTGCAGCGGTGTCCAGCCCAGCTCGGCCATGTGGTCGAGCCAGGCCTGCGCCTCACCGAAGTACTCGTGGTTCCCGGTCACGTACACCCGGGCCAGTCGCGCGTGGATGTCGCCGAGTGGGGCCGCCTGCGCGCGGCGCTTCGCCACGGTGCCGTCGGCGATGTCCCCGGCGTGGCACACGATGTCCGGCTCGAGCGCGCCGACCGCGGCGGCGGTCCGGGCCGACCAGCGGGCACGGTCGATCGGTCCGAAGTGGGTGTCGGCGAGTAGAACCACGCGGGTGCCGTCGAGGCCGGCGCCGAGCCGAGGCAGGACCACCTCGGTGGTGCGGACCCGGGGCACCCGCATCGCCTCGACCACGCCCCAGCAGACGAGCACCAGCGCGACACCGGCGACCGCCGCGGCCACGATGCGCGAGCGCAGCGGGTCGGGCACGCCCGCGGCCGCGAGCACGTACCGCGGCACGATGGCGAGCACCGACCACGTCAGCAGGATCCAGACCACGCCGAGCGTCGTGTCGGCGACCGCCGCGACCCGGTCCAGCGCGCGGGGCCCGTGCCCGAGGAACATCAGCACCGGGAACAGCAGCGCGCCGCCGAGGAACACCACGGTGCCGGCGACGAACACGGCGACCGGCCACTGTGGAAGGACGACGAGGACCCACCACGGCCCGACGAACAGCAGCACCAGCGCGACGAGCAGGACGACCAGGAACGCTCGCCGGCTCCGCGGCCGCGCGACGCGGTCCCGCCGCTCGGTGGGTTGCTCGGTCTGCGACATGTACCCTCCCGAAACCACGCTACCGGCGGTGGGGTGGTCGACGACCGGAGTGGTACCCCGAGGAGGAGGTGAACGCGGGTGGCCGACCAGATCACCGACGAACGGGTGGCGGCCGTGCTGCGTGCGTTCGTCCGCGGTAGCGGTCCGATGCTGGCCCGGCTACGCACCGACGACACGGACATCGAGGACGGTGCGGCGGGCGAGCCCGACGGCCCCGCCGACCCGACTGTCGATCGCACGCGGTTCGAGCGGATCAGGGCCCGGCTCAAGGGGATCCGGTACCCGGGTTCGGAGAGCTGGGCGCGGATGACCGCGGACGAGCGGTCCGACTGGTGGGTCAACCGGGTCGGGCGGCTCACCGCGCTCGCCGCGTCGGTCACCGGGCTCGCCGGCGCGCTCGGCGACCGGGTACCGCTGCAGGACGTCCTCGGCACGGCCGGGCAGGGCCTGCTGCTCTGCGCGATCGCGTCCGAGCACGGCGTCGACGACCGCGGCACGCGCGTCCGGCTGCTCGCCGCGGTGCTCTTCGAGCGGGACATCGATCCGGCGGTCGCCGCGGGCAACGGCGACGACGCGGCCGACGACGCGGTCGTCGCCGAGCTCACCGACGCCGGGCCCCCGGCGCCGCCGGACGGCCGGCGGTTCGGCGTGCGGTCCGCGGCGAAGTGGCTGTGGCGGCAGGGCCGGATGCTGCTGGCGATCCGCGGCGAGCTGGAGAAGCGTCCGCACGGTCGGCTCCGCCACCAGGCGCTGGGAAAGCTGCCGATCGTCGGGATGGCGGGGGACTATCTCGGCGAGCGGTCGGCCCTCAAGCGAGCGGCGCGGGCCGGCCACAAGTGGCTACGCGCGAACGCCGGGTGAGATCGCGATCTCGTCGCCGAGCCGCAGGCCGGCGTCCAGGCTCAGCTCGTCGCCGCTCCAGAACCGGCCCGGGTCGTACCAGGTCGGCTTGCGCGTGGCGGGCAGCAGACCCATGGCCTGGTAGGTGATCGCGACGACCTCCGCGCAGTAGGCGGTCTCGAGCGTTCCCTCTGGCTTTCCCGACTTTGTCGACGTTCTCGACGTTCTCGACCGCTTCGGCAGCCGCGGTACCCGTCCGTACAGCCACCGGGAGAGGAGCCTGGTCGTGGAGGGGAACGGGGTGCCGTCGAGCCGCGCGACGGTCTTGAGGACGGCGTCCTCCTGCTCGCGGGTCACCGGTGGTTCGAGCTGGCGCAGCCAGGCGCGCTGCTTGTACCGGGTGGTCCACAGCTCGACGGCCTCGCGTAGGTCGTGCAGCTGGACGCCACGGTGGCGCCCGCCCGTCCACATGTCGGTGAGCGCGCGGCCCAGCTCGGCGTGCCACATCAACGGCGGCAGGTCCTCGATGACGACGGACATGCCGACGTGGTTGATCGGGCTGTTGGTGGTGATCCGGATGGTTCGGTCGGCGACCGTGCTGCCGCGGAACAGCCAGACGTCGCCGGTGCGAGTCAGGTGGACCGCGTCGTCGAGATCGAGCTGGGTGTCGGCCACCGCTGTAGCGTAGGCGCATGCGCTGGTGGAAGATCTTGGGCGTGGCGGGTTTCGTGGGCGTGGCCGCCACCGGAGCGGTGATCGCCCGGGCCGAGCGGCGCCGGCGCGCGTACACCCCGGAGGAGATCCGCGAACGCCTGCACGCCCGCGTCGCCGAGACGCGCTGAGCGGCCGTCAGGCCGTGCGCCGGAGCTCGGGTCCGGTGCGGTGGGCGGCCTCGGCGGTGGCCTTGACCGCGGCCAGGGTGTGCTCGATCGACCTGGCGTTGTAGCCGGGCCGGTCCGCGCGGCCGGTGATGCGGGGGCCCATGAAGCGGCGGATGAACCAGTTGCCGACGCGGTACCAGTGCTCGGTCAGCCGGCAGCCGGTCGCGGTCGCGGTGATCTCGTAGGACCAGCGCGACACCCGGACGCCGAACGGGGTCCACACGTCGAAGGTGAGGCGGCGGCCCGGCTCGCACTCGACCACGTGCACCTTCGTCCACCACTCGCGCTCGCCGTTGTGGTTGACACCGCGGAACTCCGCGCCCACGGCCGGGCCTGTCGCGCCGTGCAGCCACGTGCCGCCGGCGTTCTCCGGGCTGAACTCGCCCATGCGCGGCAGGTCGCTGACCATCGACCACACGGTCATCGGGTCGGCGGCCACCTCTGTGCGCAGCGAGATCGTCGGCTCCACCGGAAAACCGTAGCCCGCGAACGGCCGGGGGCGACACGGTCGGCGGCCTGGTGCGCACGTCCGGAGAACGGCGTTCGGCGAGCGGCCGTGATCACCGGCTCCGGAACAAGTCGGGTGGCCGTGTCGTTGACATCGGGTATCCAACCGAGAAGGAGCGGTATCACGTGGCCACCGTCGAGCTGACAACCGAGAACTTCAACGAGGTCGTAGGCGCACCCGGAACCGTGCTCGTCGACTTCTGGGCGGCGTGGTGTGGCCCGTGCCGGAGCTTCGCGCCGGTCTTCGAGAAGGCCGCGGAGACGCATGACGACATCGTGTTCGGCAAGGTCGACACCGAGGCCCAGGTCGAGCTGGCCCAGGCGTTCGACATCTCCTCCATCCCGACCCTGATGGCCGTGCGCGACGGCGTCGTGCTCTACGCCCAGCCCGGCGCGCTGCCCGCGCCCGCCCTCCAGGAGCTGATCGACAAGGTGCGTGCCGTCGACATGGACGAGGTGCGCGAGGCGATAGCCCAAGAGCAGCAGCAGACCGACGACTGATCAGCGGCGGTACTCCAGCACCACCGACTGGAGCAGCCGCGGCCGCCCCGGCAGGTCGACGTTGCCCACCGCGAACATGCGCGGTGTGCCCGGCACCGCCGTGATGCCGTGCAGGCTGATGCCGACGGTGTCCGGCGGCAGGGGCGCCTCCGTGCCGGCCCAGCGGCCGTCGCGGAAGGTGGCGAGCGTGGCGCTCGGCTTCGGGAAGTTCTCCAGCACCCACGGGTTGCCGTCCGCGTCCACGGCGACGTCGGTGTGGCGGGCGGTGGGCAGGCCCTCGACCACCCGCCAGGTCCGCCCGTCCCCCTGGACGGCGATCGGCCCGCCGTAGCCGGCGGTGTGGCCCACGGCCCACAGGTCGCCGGGCCGGCCGGCGATCTCGCTGAACGACGTCACGGCGTTGGTGAGGCCGACCTCTACGGGCGTCCACCTCGTGCCGTCCCAGTGAAACAGCAGCGGGCCCTTGAAGCCCGGCCAGGCCGCGTTCCCGGCGACCCACACGTCGTCGGTGGCGAACGCGGTGATCCCGGTGAAGTTGCAGAACGTCGGAATGCCACCGAACGAGGTGCCGCCCTGCGTGCACTCGGCCGGCGGGGCGTGCCGCTGCCAGGTCAGCCCGTCCCACTGCAGGACGACCACCTGGCCGCCCCGGTACCCGGTGAGCCAGGTGTGCCCGCCGGCGACGGCCAGGTCGGTGATGGTGGTGCCGGCGGTCGTGCCCGCCGGCAGCGGGACCTCGGCCCACGTGTCGCCGTCGTGGCGCAGCACCCGCACGACCGCGCCGGCCGGGGCGGGCCGGGAGCTGCCGACCGCCCACACGTTCGTCGCCGAGTCCGCCGCCACGAGCGACAGCCCGCCGTGCCAGGTGACGCCGGGCAGGTCCACCCGCGACCAGGTCCGGCCGTCCCACCGTTGCACGAACGGAACACCGGTGGCGTCCGGGTTCGCGGGGTCGTAGGCGTCCAGGCCCACCGCCCAGGCGTGCGTGGCGTCGACCGCGACGACGTCCCGCAGCACGCTGGTGGCCTTCGTGGTCACCGTCTGGCCGAGCCGCCACGTCGGGGGCGGCTTCGGCGCGGAGGTGGTGGACGGCACGCGCGCGTCGCGCTGCGCGGCGAGCAGCCCGGCTCGCTTCTCACAGCCCGACACGAGCAGCGCCACCAGCGCGACGACACCGACGAGTGCGGCGGTTCTCACCATGACCTCCGTTGTCGCGGAGCGACTCACAGCAGGCTCGTGGGCGCGGCCGTGGATCGCCGCCTGGGGTGCGGGCGCAGTGCCAGCCGGCGAGGATACGGGAGAGGTGGTCCTTCACGGTGCCCTCGCCGAGACACAACTTGGTCGCGATCTCGCGGTCGGTGGCGCCGGCGGCGAGCAGGCGTGTACCGCGGTCTCGCGGGACGTCGGCCCGGCGCCGGCATTGGGTCCTGAGTGGACAATGCGGCAGCCACCCGCCGGCCTACTCACCACGCATCCGGCGGCGGATCTCCTCCAACTTGTCGCGGCCGGCGCGTTCCCGGGCGGCGAACTGGTCCTCGACGTCCCTGCCCTCGGGGGTCGCGTCAGCCAGCTCCTGGGCGCCGATGGACGTCGCCGCCTTGTTCTCGATGCGGTCGCGGACGTAGTCGAACGTCGGCACGCCCGCGTCGGTGTAGTCCGTGGCCGGCGCCACGGCACTGGTGTCGTCCTCGACGAGCTCGGCGTCGATCGGATCCGGTTGGTCTGCCATGTCACCAGTGTGCCCGCCCCGGCACTAGGAGGCGGAGCGTCCGGCGTTGCGGCGGAGGGCGAGCTCGTCGTCCGCCGGCCACTGACGCGGCCGGCAGTAGTCGTGGATGCCCGCCACCAGGCGCGCCACGTCCTGCTGCGGGCGCACGACCACCCGCAGGTACTGGTTGCTCATGCCGAGCTTGTTGCCGCACTCCCGGATGAAGACCTGGTGGGAGTTGATGAGGTAGTCGCGCAGGTCGGAGCCGTCTATCCCGGGCGCGAGCTTGACGAGCAGGAAGTTCGCCTGCGAGGTGAACACCGTGAGCTCGGGTAGCTGGGCCAGCTGCATGGCCATGCTGTACCGGTCGCGGGCGAGCAGCTGCAGGCTGCGCTGGTACTCGGCGCCGTGGTCGCGGAGCATGAACACGATCGTCTCGGCGAGCGAATTGAGGTTCCACTTGGGCAGCGTGTTGCGCATCTTGCCGGCGAGCCCGGGGTTGGCGACGAGGTAGCCGAAGCGGATGCCGTGCAGACCGAAGTTCTTGCCGAGGCTCTTGAGCACCACGACGTTCGGTCGGATCGCCGCCTCCATCGCCACCGACGGGTCGCGCTCGACCTCGACGAAGTCGATGAAGGACTCGTCGATCACGACGAGGTCGAGGTCGACGAGCTCGTCCATGAACCGGATGACGTCGCGGCGCGTGACGTACCCGCCGTCGGGGTTGTTGGGGTTGCACAGGACGGCCACCCGGGAGCGGCGGGCGCGGATGAACCGGACGTACTCGTCGACGTTGAGCTGAAAGCAGTCCACCTCGCGCAGCGGGAACATGTCGACCCGCTTGCCGGTCCCCAGCGGCTGGTCGGTCCAGCGACCGAACGTCGGGACCGGCACGGCCACGCTGTCGTGGATCCACAGGTGGTCCATCCACGTGATCAGCTCGGTCGAGCCGTTCGACATCGCGATCGTGCTGGGGTTGAGCCCGAGGACGCGGGCGAGCTGGCCAGAGATCGTGTCGGCGTCACTCGGGTAGAACTTCAGCACCGTCTCGAGGTTCGCGGCGAGCGCGTCGAACATCTCCGGGGTGGGGAAGTACGGGTTGCACGGGATGCAGAAGTCGACCAGCTGCTGGCCGTTGTCGCTCATCCGCCGGGCCAGCTCGAAGAAGGAAGGACTGTGCGCGGTCTGCTGGAACAGGCCCGCGTCGACGCTGTCGCCCACGCGATCACGTCCGTTTCTCTCGGGGTCACAAGCCCATACGTACGGTGTAGGGCGACAGTTCATGGACAGATAACGGCCCGCGACGGTGGCGACTCCCGGTCAGGTGGGCGGTAAGCCGTGCTGGATCACGCAGAACCGGTTGCCCTCGGTGTCGGCGAGGACCACGAAGTCCGCGTCGGGCGGGTAGTCCTGCCAGTCCACATGGGACGCACCGAGCCCGACCAGCCGGTCGACCTCGCCGGCCTGGTCGCTGGTGTACAGGTCGAGGTGCACCCGCGGTTTCTCCTGCACCGGAGTCTCGCTGCGCATCAGCGACACGTTCGGGCCGGCGCCGGACGCGGAGGTGAGCACCACCCACGTGGCCTCCGGCTCGTCGCGCGGCACGTAGCCCAGCGCGCGACCCCAGAACTCCATCGCGCGACGCACGTCCGACACGCCCATCACGATCGATCCCACTCGCATGCCGCATGTCTAGCACCCGGGTACGACAAAGACCGGTCCACGACTCGACCCGACGGGACGCTAGAAGATCGTCACCACTCCGTAGGCGATCGCCGCGATCGTCGCTGCCGCGGGGGCGGTGAGCACCCAGCCGATCGCGATGTCCCCGGCGACCGACCAGCGCACCGCCGACCTGCGCCGGGTCGCGCCGACGCCCATC
The DNA here is from genome assembly GCF_050699935.1 of Actinophytocola sp. Taxonomy (NCBI): domain Bacteria; kingdom Bacillati; phylum Actinomycetota; class Actinomycetes; order Pseudonocardiales; family Pseudonocardiaceae; genus Actinophytocola; species Actinophytocola sp. The sequence goes on along the minus strand of NZ_JBOHGB010000062.1, from coordinate 29,028 downwards.
ACCGCCGACGTCATCACGTGCGTCGTCGACACCGGCGCGGCGAACACGAACGCCGTCGTGTACAGCACCGACGTCGCCGACAGCTCGGCCGCGAAACCGTGCGCGGGCGTGAGGTTGAAGATCCGTCGGCCCATCGTGCGCATGATCCGCAGGCCGCCGGACCACGTGCCCGCCGCGAGGGCGGCCGCGCACAGCAGGATCACCCAGAACGGCACTGTGAAGTCGTCCTGGTGCCCGGTCACGACGAGCGCGAGAACGATCACGCCCATGCTCTTCTGCGCGTCCTGCAGACCGTGCCCGAACGCCAGGCTCGCCGCCGACACCAGTTGCGCACGACGCAGGATCCGGCTCGCGCGATGCGCGTTGGCCCGGCGGAACAGCCACATGAGGCCGACCATCGTCAGATAGCCCAGCGTCATCCCGACGAGCGGCGAGAGGACCATGGGGATCGCGACCTTGGTGACCACGCCCGTCCACTGCACCTGCGTCGCCGACGCCAGCGCGGCGCCCACCAGCCCGCCGATCAGCGCGTGCGAGGACGAGGACGGCAGGCCGAAGTACCACGTCGTGATGTTCCACAGGATCGCGCCGACCAGGGCCGCGCCGACCACCTGCAGCCCGCCGCTGGAGTGCGGCGTGGCGATGACGCCCTTCGCGACGGTGACCGCCACGCCGGTGCCCGCGAGCGCGCCGACGAGGTTCATCACCGCGGCGAGACCGAGCGCGCCGCGCAACGACAGCGCTCCGGTCGACACTGCGCTCGCCACCGCGTTCGCGGCGTCGTGGAACCCGTTGGTGAAGTCGAACCCGGTCGCCAGCAGGATGATGAGAACGAGCGCGAGAAGCTCCACCCGTCAGGACTCTTTCACCGCGATGGTGTGTACGACGTCCGCGACGTGCTCGAACGCGTCGGCCGCCGACTCAAGCTGGTCGATGATCTCCTTGAGCTTCATCACCGTCAGCGTGCCGTGCTCGCCGTTGAACAGGTAGGACAGCAGCCGGCGGTAGACCTGGTCGGCGTCGTTCTCCAGCTCGTTGATCTTGACCCAATAGCCGGTGAGGTTGCGAAGTGTCGACAGTCTGGGCATGGCGTCGGCGGTGAGCCGGGACATCTCGTCGAGGATGTCCACCTGCGCCCGCACGCCGTCGGGCAGCGCCTCCGGGTTGTAGAGCGTGGCGAGGTCGACCGCGGCGTCCATGAAGTCGACGACGTCGTCGAGGCGGACCGCGAGCCGGTAGATGTCCTCGCGGTCGAACGGCGTGATGAACGAGCGGTCGAGCTGCTCGACGATGGCGTGCGTGGCGTCGTCGCCGGCGTGCTCCGCGTCGTGCATGCGTATCGCAAGGTCGGCTCGCTGGTCGGTGGGTGCGGCCACGAACTCGCGCAACACGTCCACCGCCGCGACGACGTTCGTGCCGGCGACGCTGAACAGCTCGAAGAACCGGGTGTCCCGGGGCTTGATACGTAGGCGCATCGATGCCTCCCTCCGCGATCTTCGGAGGAGTATGGCCGCACGCCACCTGTGCGAAACGCTCAGTACACCCTACGTTCGTCGCTACGACACCCGCCGCGGAGTGCCCACGGGGAGTGAACACGGCAAGCCGTACCCTGACCAGGTGGTCGCACCAGCGGTATCGCCGGACTCAGCTCCGGACCCCTCGACGGAGTCGACGGCAGCGCCGGAGTCGACGGCGAGGTCCGCCACGCCGGAGGAGCGAGCACCGCGCTGGCATGTCCTGGTCCGGCTGCTGGTCGCCGCCGCGGCCGGGGTGCTGCTCTATCTCAGCGGCCCGCCGCGCGTGCTGTGGTGGCTCGCGCTGATCGCGTTCGCCGTCCTCGGCTGGATGATCCGCGACCGCCGTGCCCGGGCCGGCTTCGGCTACTCGCTGTGCTTCGGGCTCGGCTACCTCGTCCCGCTGCTCGCGTGGACCGGCGAGTTCGTCGGCCTGGTCGCGTGGCTGCCGCTCGCGTTCGCGGAGGCGCTGCTCGTGGCGCTGTCGGGCGCCGCGATCTCGGTGGTGAGCGTGCTGCGGGGATGGCCGGTGTGGGCGGCGCTGCTGTGGGTGGCGGGGGAGGCGCTGCGCTCGGTGTTCCCGTTCGGCGGCTTCCCGTGGGGCAACATCGCGTTCACCCAGCCCGAGGGCGTCTACCTGCCGCTGGCCGCGGTCGCCGGCACCCCGCTGATCGCGTTCGCCGTGACCCTGACCGGGTTCGGCCTCACCGCGCTGGTTCGCCGGCTGACGCACGGCGAGCGGACCGCGCGGCGGCTGCTCACGCCCGTGCTCGCCGTGCTGCTGCCGGTCGCCGCCGCGTTCGGTGCGCTGCCGCTGGTCGGCACCGACGCGAACGACGGCGAGGCCACGGTCGCGCTCGTGCAGGGCAACGTGCCGCGCGCGGGCCTGGACTTCAACGCGCAGCGGCGGGCCGTGCTGGACAACCACGTCGACCGGACCGTGCGGCTCGCCGAGGACGTCGCCGCCGGCCGGGAGCAGCAGCCGGACCTGGTGATCTGGCCGGAGAACTCCTCCGACATCGACCCGTTCCGCAACCCGGACGCCCGGGCCGGCATCGACCGCGCCGCGACCGCGATCGGCGCGCCCATCGCGGTCGGCTCGGTGCTCGTCGGCGACGACGGCCTGCCGCGCAACGCGATCCTGCTCTGGGACCCCGACCGCGGGCCGGTCAGCCAGTACACCAAGCGCCAGCTGCAGCCCTTCGGCGAGACGATGCCGTGGCGGCCGTTCTTCCGCCTGTTCACCTCCGCGGTGGACCGGGCCGGCCGCTTCGTGCCGGGCGACGAGCCGACGGTGTTCGACATGGGCGGAGACACGGGCAGGGCGCGCGTCGGCCTGGCGACCTGCTACGAGGTGGCGTTCGACGGCGTGGTGCGGGAGTCGGTCGAGGGGGCGAACCTGCTCGCGGTGCCCACGAACAACGCCACCTTCGGGTACACGGAGATGACCTACCAGCAGCTCGCGATGGACCGCGTACGGGCGGTCGAGCACGGCCGCGAGGTGGCCGTCGCGGCGACGAGCGGGGTCAGCGCGTTCGTGCGCCCGGACGGCTCGATCAGCCAGCGGACCGGCCTGTTCACCGACGCCGCCCTGGTCGAACGGGTGCCCCTGCGGTCGACGACTACGCTGTCCGATCGACTCGGTTCGAGCCCGGAGTGGGTCCTGACGATCCTCGGGCTCGGCGCGCTCGCCGCGGCCGTCGTCGTGCGGCGTCGGCGGGCCAGCACGTAACCACCCAGTACCAGCCCGGCGCTGACGCGTCGACGAGGAGGAGAACGACGTATGGCGGACCAGCTCGAGCCGGTGCTGGTGGTGATCCCGACCTACAACGAGCGGGACAACATCGAGTCGATCGTGGCCCGGCTGCACGCGGCCCTGCCGAAGGCGCACGTCCTCGTCGTCGACGACGGCAGCCCGGACGGCACCGGCGACGTCGCCGACGAGCTGGCGAAGAGCGACACCGAGGTGCGGGTGCACGTCTTGCACCGCGCGGAGAAGAACGGCCTCGGCGCGGCGTACGTGGCGGGGTTCCGGTGGGGCCTGGAGCGGGACTACGCCGTGCTGGTCGAGATGGACGCCGACGGCTCGCACGCCCCGGAGGACCTGCCCCGGATCCTCGACGCACTCACCGACGCCGACCTCGCGATCGGCTCCCGGTACGTGCCCGGCGGCAAGGTCGTGAACTGGCCGAAGCGGCGGTACTTCCTGTCGTGGGGCGCGAACGTCTACTCGCGGCTCGCGTTGGGCGCGAAGGTCAAGGACATCACCGGCGGGTTCCGCGCGTACCGGCGGGCGGCACTGGAGAAGATCCGCATCGACAATGTCGCGTCGCAGGGCTACTGCTTCCAGATCGATCTGGGCTGGCGGACGATCGAGGCCGGCTTCACGGTGGTCGAGGTGCCGATCACGTTCACCGAGCGGGTGCATGGCCAGTCGAAGATGTCCGGCGACATCATCCGCGAGGCGCTGATCCGAGTGACGAAGTGGGGCCTGCGGCGGCGGGGCACCCAGGTGCGTTCGCTGTTCGCCCGGCGGCCCGGATGAGCCACTGGGTCGAGGGGGAGTGGCTGTGGGGCGACGAGCTCGACGCCGTCGCCGCCGCGCCGCGCTCGCACCGAGTGGTGTTCGAGAACTCCCACGTGCGGGTGCTCGAGGTGACCCTCGACCCGGGCACGCACGAGCCGGAGCACACGCACCGCTGGCCGAGCGTGATGATGACCGACGGCCGAGCGCGGATCCGCTACTGCGTCGGCGACGAGGTGAGGTTCGAGTCGCCGGATCCGCTGCCGCCGCGGGCGGAGCTGACCGGTTCGTGGTGCCCGCCGGAGGGCCCGCACTCGGTGGAGAACATCGACACCGTCCCGATGCACGCGATCCGGGTCGAGTTCAAGGACGTTCTCCCCTGAGACGCCGAAAGCCACACCCGGAAATCCGGCGTGTGGCTTTCGGTGAGCCGCGGGAAGGCTCAGGCGGAGCGGCTGCGCCGCACCTTCAGCTCCTGCAACCGCTCGTCCAGCAGATCCTCGAGCTCGGGGATGCTCCGGCGCTCGAGCAGCATGTCCCAGTGCGTGCGCGGCGGCTTGACCTTCTTGGCCTCGGGCTCGGTACCGTCGATCAGCTTCGACACGGTGCCGTGCAGACGGCACTCCCACACCGCGGGGACCTCGGCGTCGTCCGAGAACGGGACCTCGAACTCGTGGTCCTTCGGGCACGCGTAGCGGATGGTGCGGCGTGGCGCGAGATCGTGGTTACGATCGGTCTCGTAGCTGACCGCGCCAAGTCGGCTTCCACGAAGTACACGGTCGGCCATCGCGACGTCCTTTCGTTAGGTTCGAGGCTCCCGGCTCGAACCAGGGTGGTGCTCACCAAGAGCAACGCCGGAGTGCGTGATTTCGTTCCCCGCGTGCCACACTCGGTTGCTCTGGGTGATCTTCTGCGAGCCCTGCTACTCAAGTTTCCACCGTGAAGACCGTGCTTAAACATGTTCGTGACGCAGCTGTCTCAGGATTGGGTCATGGGTCACCCATCCGGGGTAGACGGCTGCTCCTGATGGGCCCTTAGGCGAGACTGAGTTGTCCCTGCGCGGCCACAGTCGGGCCGAGATCGCCCAACCGGAAGTGTCGGCGGCACAGTACTTGGTAACGAACAGTAGTCGCCCCGGCGAGTTATGGTGACTCACGTTCCGTGTCGGCCACCAGCACGGTGTCGCCGGCGCGAATCACCTCGCCGTCGACCACGCGAGCGTTGAACCTGGCCGGCAGGCCACACCAGCACAGCACGTCCACCTGCACCGGCTCCAACTCGTCCGCGAGCTCGAACAGGCGGCGCGAGCCGGGAAACAGCTGGCTGCGGAAGTCCGTCGCGATCCCGAAGCAGTACACGTCGACCTGCACGTCGTCGGCGAGTTCGGCGAGCTGGTCGACCTGCTCCGGCGCGAGGAACTGCGCCTCGTCGACGATCAGGTAGTCGACCCGCACGCCCTCGGCCCACCGGGCCCGCACCATGTCGCGCAGGTCGACGCCCGCATGCACCTCGATGGCCGTGCGGGTGATACCGATCCGGCTCGTGATCTGGGCCTTGCCGGACCGGTCGTGGTGTACCAGCAGCAGCCCCTTGCGGCCCTGCCGCGACTGGTTGTGGTCGACCTGCAGCGCGAGCGTCGACTTCCCGCAGTCCATCGGCCCGTAGTAGAACCGCAGGTGCCCGATCACCGGCGCACCGCGCCGCGACCCGGAGGCGGGCACCGCGGACAGCGCGTCGGTCGGGTCGTCGAGAAGAGGCGGCATCGGTTCCACGAGCCGCCACCCTATCTACAGGACGGCTGGCTCGGAGTTGCCGACCGCCCGGATCGCCTTGCGGACCGGGAAGAAGGACATCAGCACCAGCCCGACCAGGAAGAAGATCACCAGCGAGATGATCGCCGGCCGGTACGATCCGGTGGCGCCCGCCATCGCGGCGAACACCACCGGCCCGGCGATCTCCCCGACCCGTTCCCCGATCTGGTAGACGGAGAAGTACTGCGCCTCCCGCCCGCGCGGGATCAGCTGGCTGTACAGGGACCGGGACAGGGCATTGGTTCCGCCGAGTACGATGCCGATGCCGACCGCGAGCCCGTAGAACTGGAGCTGCTGGCCGGCTTCGACGAAGTACGCGGCGGCGATGACCAGCATCCACACGGTGAGGCTGATCATGATCGTCCTCTTGGCGCCGAGCCGGCGGGCGACCATGCCGTGCAGCACGCCGCCGATGAACGCGATGAACTGGACGATGAGGATCGTGGTGATCAGGACGTCCTCGTCGAGCCGCAGCTCCTCGCGTCCGTACTGCGCCGAGACGCTCGCGACCGTGGTGATCCCGTCGGTGTAGATCAGGTAGATGCCGAGGAAGCCCAGCGTCAGCGGGAACGCGAGGGCCGCGCGGAAGGTCTGGCCGAGCTCGCGGAAGGCGCCGACGAGCACCGAGCCACCGCGCTCGTCGCCATGAGGCCGCTGGTGGGTACGGAGCCGGCGCAGCGGGATCAGGGTGAACCCGATCCACCACAGGCCGGACAGCGCGAACGCGATCTGCGCCGTGTTGGAGACGCTGAGCCCGAGGGTCTCGCGGAACTGGTAGATCATCAGCTGGATGAACAGCGCCACGCCGCCGCCGAGATAGCCGAACGCCCATCCGCGGGTGGACAGGCTGTCGCGTTCGTCGGCCGTCGAGATCTCGGGGATGAACGCGTAGTAGATGGCGACCGACGTGCCGTACCCGATGTTGCCGAGGATGAAGAACAACACGCCGAGTTCCCAGTTGCCGCCGCTCACCAGGGACATCAGCGCGGTGAACCCGGCGCCGCCGAAGGCGAAGATCGCCAGCATCCGCTTCTTGTGCTGGGTGCGGTCGGCGATCGCGCCGATCACCGGCACGATCAGGAGCTGGAGGAGCGCGGTCAGGGCGAGGAGGTAGCCCCACAGCGAGCCGGCCTGGAACGTCAGGCCGAACGCGTCGATCTGGCAGTTGACCAGGTTGCTGCCCTGACCGTCGGAGCCGATACAGGGGTTCGATCCGTTGCGCCCGGGGTCGGCCTTCGCCGCCTCGGCGGCGACGGCGACGAGGTACTGAGAGCCGAAGACGGTGACGACCGACGTCGGGAACACCGAGTTGGCCCAGTCGTACCAGACCCAGCCGCGCTGCTCGCGGCGTCGGTCGGGCGCGCTGCCGACCGCCTCTTGGTCGTCGACGACACTCACGACGACCCCTCGCAGGCTCGGTCTCGCCGCTCGCGGTCGCCCTGTGACATTGGTTCGCTCGCAAGCTCGCTCACGGAGTCCTCCATCCCGGAACCGGCACGCGGGGACCATAGCGGTCGGCCGACCATCGGTGATCGGCTCGCCCGAGCTGATGCCAAACGGTGCTCTACCGGCCCGGGCAATGTTCGGCGTGTCGCTACCGCATGGGACCGGAGAGATATGTGATTCTGAAGTGCTGGAAGTTGCTGTTGTGACTTCTGTGAAACGTGTTTACCGTCGGCAGGCATGAGCGGAAGACGCATGCTTGTCCGTGTCCTGCTGATCGCGGTCGCCGGCTTCGGCGTCCAGTACGCGCTGACCGGCGCCGCGGCGGCCGACCCGCCCGCCGGCGACTGGTCCCGGCTGCGCATGTGCGAGTCCAGCGGTCGCTACGACATCGTCGCCTCGCACGGCGGCTACTACGGCGCCTACCAGTTCGACCTGCCGACGTGGCGCAGCGTCGGCGGCAAGGGCTACCCACACCGGGCCAGCGCGCGCGAGCAGGACTACCGCGCGCTGTATCTCTACCGCATGCGCGGCTGGCAGCCGTGGACCTGCGCACGCAAGCTCGGCCTGCGCGAGGACGGGCACGCGCGCAGCAAGCGGGTGCCCACCTGGGCCGAGGCCGCGTACCTCGGCGGGGGCGGCCCGGCACCCGCACCGCCGGGCGGGACGCCCCCGTGGCCGGGCAAGGTCTACGCCTACGGCGACTGCGACCACGAGCTGCGCACCTGGCAGCTGCGGATGAACAGGTTCGGCTACGACTTCCAGGGCACCGGCTGCTACTACGCCGAGACCCGGGCGGCGGTGCTCGCCCTGCAGCGCGCCAACGGCATCAAGACCTCCGGCCTGCTCGGCCCGAAGACCTGGCGCGCCGCGTGGCACGGGCAGGCACCCGTCGGCTGACCGCACCGGACCGCCCGGCCGCTCACCGGTTCGAGCGCGCGTAGCGGCGGCCGAGCCAGACCGCGAACCCGACCGTCAGCGCACCGGCGAGCACCGCCACGGCCCACGGCAGCGACCGGCCCGGCTCGTCGACGGTCGCGCGGCTCCTCGGCTCGACCGCCGACGCCGGCTCGCTCGCGGACGCCGCACCGGACTCGGGCCCGGCGGCGGGTCCGGCCATCCTCGCGTCCGGTGCGCTCGGCGGGAAGGACGGCCTGACCGTGCCCCACTCGTACGGCGCACGCTGCTTCATCACGCTCGGCTCGACCTCCACCGAGCCCGGCACGGTCACCGTCGCGACGAGCATGTCCGGCATGATCTTCCCGTGCTTCGAGCCGATGGTCCACGTGCCCTCGTGCGGGAACACGACCTCCGCCGAGTAGTGGCCCGGCGTCCGCCCCGGCGTCCCGGCGAACTCCACCGCGTCGCCGCCCTTCTCAGTGGCCACGAGCGCGGTCGGGCCGAGGTCACCGCCCATGAACGGGTACGACCCGTGCTGGAGGACCCAGTAGCCGAACGTGTACGTCACGCCGGGCTCGATGCGCGGCGGCGTCGGGTCCAGCAACGTCTCCTCCCAGTTGCCCGCCCACGCGGGCGCGGCCATGAGCAGCCCCCCGGCCAACACGGTCACCAGCACCACGACGATTCTCCTCATGCCCTGACTACACCGTCGCGGACGCCGGAGTTCCGTGGAACCCCGGGCAGGCGGGCGGTGTAGCAGGGTTGGTAGAGGAGGACGCCCACGGACAGCGAGACGACCGACGGGACGACCGACGACGAGGCGGTGGCCCGGTCCCGCGCCGGCGAGCAGGACGCGTACGCGCTCCTGGTCGCGCGCTACGGCGCGCTCGCACACCGGACCGCCTACCTGCTCGGCGCCGGCGACGATGCCGAGGACGTCGTGCAGGAGGCGTTCGTGAAGGCGTACCGGGGGCTCGGCTCGTTCCGGGACGGGGCGCCCTTCCGACCCTGGCTGCTGCGGATCGTCGCCAACGAGACCAGCAACCTGCACCGCGGCAGGCGACGCCGCCTCGCGCTCGAGCTGCGGCTGGCCGAGTCCGACGTGACGGCCGCCGAGCCCGAGCGCGAGGCCGTCGCGGCGGACGCCCGCGCCCGCGTGCTGGCCGCCGTCAACGCGATGTCCTACCGGGACCGGCAGGTGCTGGCCTGCCGGTACTTCCTCGACCTGTCCGAGGCGGAGACCGCGGAGGTGCTCGCGTGGCCACGCGGCTCGGTGAAGTCCCGGCTGTCTCGGGCGATCGTCAAGCTGCGCCGCGTGCTGCCGGCCCGGCTCGTGGAGGAGGTGGCCAGTGACTGAGCCGGTGTCTGAGGAGGAGCGCATCGAGTCCGCCCTCCGCGAGCTCGGCGGGCGCCTCACGGTGCCCGCGCCGCCCGCGGACCTGGCCACCGCCGTCCTGGCACGGCTCGACGAACCGGCCCCGCACCCGCGGACCAGCCCGCGGACCCGTCCGCTGACCCGCCTGCTGCCGCGGATCGTCGCGGCCGCCGTGGCCCTGCTGCTGGCGCTCGCCGCCGCCATGGCCGTGTCGCCGACCGTGCGCGCCGCGGTATTCGACTTCCTGCGCATCGGCGGCGTCCAGATCCACTTCGAGCCGCCGCCGGCCGAGCCCACCACGACGACCGACACAACGACCGACACGGCGTTGCCGGGGGAGCGGGACCTGACGCTCGCCGAGGCGCGCGAAGCCGTCCGCTTCGACGTCACCGTGCCGACGCTGCTGGGCGACCCGGGGTCGGTGCGCGTGATCGACGACGCCCCGTCCGACGCCGACCCGCCACGCGTGGTGTCGCTGCGCTACGCGGGCGCGCGGCTGGACCAGTGCGCCGGCCGGATCTCGCCGATCTTCGAGAAGTTCACCCGTGCCGCGGATGTCGTGCGGACCCACGTCGGTGACGCCGTGGCGGTGTGGATCCCACGCCCGCATCCGATCCTCTACGTCGACGAGCACGGCCAAGTCCACGAGGAGTCCGCCCGCCTCGCCGCGCGCACCCTGATCTGGGAGGCGAACGGCGTGACCTACCGGCTCGAGGGCGACCTCACCCGCGAGCGGGCCGTGCTGATCGCCGAGTCCATGCGTTAGGCGGCCGCCCACAGGCCACGCTCGCGCAGCACGTCGCGCAGCACGCGGGGACGGTCGGTCATCAGGCCGTCCGCGCCCAGGTCGATCAGCTCGTGCATCTGGGCGGGCTCGTCGATCGTCCACACGTGCACCTCGATGCCGCGCCGCCGGGCCGCCGCGATCAGCCGCTTGTCCACGATCGTCAGCCGGCCGCGGCGGACCGGGACCTGCGCGATCCGCTGGGTGCCCCGCCGGCGGAGCACCCACGACGGCAGCCGGCCAGACGCCCACAGCCGCGCGATCGCCTGGGTGCCCATCGACGTCAGCAACCGGTCGCCCGCGCTGCGCCGCACCTTCGCCAGCCGCGCCTCGGAGAACGACGCCACGCACACCCGGTCGAACGCGTTCGACCGGCGCAGCGTGTCGATCAGCGGCTGGATCGCCGACTCCGCCTTCACGTCGATGTTCAGCAGCGCATCGGGCAGCTCCTCGAGCAGGTCCTCCAGCCGGCTCACCGGCTCGCGCCCGCCGATCTTGGCCCGGCTGACCACCGTCCACGGCAGGCGCGCCACGACGCCCCCGGCGTCGGTCGTGCGGTCCAGGACCGGGTCGTGGTGCACGACGACCACCCCGTCGCTGGTGGCGCGCACGTCGGTCTCCAGGTAGTGGTAGCCCTCGTCGACCGCGCGGCGGAACGCCGAGAGCGAGTTCTCCATTCCGGCCAGGTCGTCGTAGTGCCAGCCGCGATGGACGAACGCGCGGGGGTAGGGCCCGGAGAAGAATGCATGGTCCTGCACGCTCCGAGTCTGCCTCGCGATGGGCGTGCGCGGCGTGGCGGGTGGGTGCACGATCGGCGGCGAGATAACGTCTGGCACATGGCCCAGCGACCCGTTGCTCCGTACGGCCCATGATGCCCACACCGGAACGGATCAAATCTCGGACCGATTCCAAACACTGCGGATGGTGTGGATTGCGGTTGCCGGACGTCGGCCGGGTGGGTCGACCGCGCCGGTACTGCTCACAATCCTGCAGGCAGCGGGCTTACGAGCGCCGCACGGCCGTTCAGCGCGGTGGTCTGCCGGAGGACGCCGTCGTACTATCGGCCGCCGAGCTGACGGATTTGCAGGACCGGCTGTTCCAGCTACGCTGCGCAGCCGAGGATGTGGTCACGGCAGCGGAAGACGGGGCCGCGCCCACAGAGCTGAAGGACCTGGCGACGCAGGTGGTACGCAGCGCTCACGGGCTGGAGCGGCTGCGCTGAGGTGGGTACGTCGTCTACCCTTTCGCGCACAGTTGCCGAATCAACAAACGAGGCGTCGGGATGAACACCGAGAGCACGGTAGGCGCCGATGTACTGGCTGCCGTGCTCGATTGTGCGGACATGGCCTTCGCCGTCACCGACCCGCGCGGCCGCGTCCGCTGGCTGAACAAGCCGATGGCCGAGCTGCTCGACCTCACCGCCGAGCAGGCCGCGAACCGTTCCTTACCCGCCCTGATCGCCGGCATCCCCACCGAGCCCACGACCGAGGGCGTGATGATCTCCCTGGCCACGGGGGAGGGGGAGCACCACTGGCTCGAGGTCCGCTGCACCGAGCTGCCCGGTGACCGCCTGCTGTACCGGGTGGCCGACGTCAGCCGCTGGCGCGAGCTCAGCGTCGACCCCAAGCACCGCGGCAAGTGGCAGACCGAGCTCGTCCGCCTCGCCGACGAGGACCCGCTGACCGGCCTGCTGAACCGCCGCGCCCTGACCCGTGCCCTGGAGCGCCGGCTGGCCATCGGCGGCAGCGGCGTTCTGCTCGTCCTCGACCTGGACAACTTCAAGGACATCAACGACCTGCGCGGCCACCCGGCGGGGGACCGGGTGATGTGCATGCTCGCCGACGTGCTGCGCGACCGCCTCGGCAACCAGCACGCGCTCGGGCGGCTCGGCGGCGACGAGTTCGCCGTCGTGCTCGCCGACACCGACGAGGACGCCGCGGTCGAGATCGCCGACAAGCTGCGCCACGCCGTCGCCTCGGTCCCGCTCTCCGGCAGCGGCGGCACCCGGACCACGCTCAGCGCCGGCGTCGCCCAGTTCCGCGCCGGCGACAGCTGGCAGGCCGTGCTCGCCAACGCCGACCTGGCGCTGCACGCGTCGAAGTCCGCCGGCCGCAACAGGGTCACGGTGTACGAGCACGGCCACTACACCGACACCGCGCTGCGGGTCACCGTGCTGGACCGGGTCCGCGATGCGCTCGCCAACGGCGGGCTCGCCCTGCACGCGATGCCGATGGTGAAGCTCGGCAGCAACCGCGTCGTCGGCCACGAGCTGCTGCTGCGCCTGGAAGACGGCCGCGAGCCGTACCTCGGGCCGGGGGAGTTCCTACCCGCGGTCGAGAGCGGCGACCTCGTGTTCGACATCGACCGCTGGGTGGTGGGCACCGCGATCGACACGCTCGTCGCCCACCCGTACCCGGGCCTGCGGTTCAACGTCAACGTGTCCGGCCGGACACTGGAGGACGAGGACTTCGGCGACTTCGTCCTCGGCCGGATCGCCGCCGCCGGTGTCGCGCCGGGCCGGCTGGGGTTCGAGATCACCGAGACCGCCGCGGTGACGAACCTGGAGGCAGCGCGCACGCTCGCACAGCGGCTCCGCGCCAGCGGCTGCCGGATCTCGCTGGACGACTTCGGCGCCGGCTTCGGCTCGTTCGTCCACTTGAAACAGTTGCCGATCACCGGGGTGAAGATCGACGGCCAGTTCGTCCGCGGCATCGACTACGGCAGCCGGGACACCGTGCTGGTACAGGGAATCGTCGACATCGCGCGCGGGCTCGGCATCTCCGTGGTGGCCGAGTGGGTCGAGCGCGCGAGCCAGGTCGACGCGCTGGCCCGGCTCGGTGTCCGCGTCGCGCAGGGCTTCCACCTCGGCAAGCCGGAACCGCTGACCGACCTGCTGTCGCGCCCGCACGCGTCGTGGGTGCGCCGGCCGCGGCTGATCCCGCCGGTGGCCGAGGAACGCCTGTCGGAGAACCGCAGCTGACGCGCGACAAGCCGGACTCAACCGTCAGTTGAGGGCCGCGCGCGACCATGGGAGGACGATTCTCACCGAGCCAGTGGCGGTGCGCGTATGTCCCAGTCTGTTGCGAAGAACGACGCCAGCGCGGAGATCAGCGGTCTGCAGATCTGCATCCAGAACACGGACGCGCAGATCGATGCGGCCCTCGACGCGAACGACCGGCGTGCGTTCCGGGTCTGGTGCCTGCGTCGTGCATCGCTGCTCGCCCGCGTGGAGCGCGTCCTCGTCGAAGCGGCGCAGGCCGCCTGACCACCGCAGTTACGTCACTTGACGAAAATGGACCTGACGCGTCGATAGCGGTGCTGCTCGGAATGGGCCTTTCCTCGACGCGGAGTTGATCGAGCTTCGCCTGCCATGTCGTCCGGTCGGTGACTTGCGGCAGCGGACGATAGCTCGGTGCGGTTTCTGTCATGCGCCGCATCTTGTGTGCCCAATGGCGCCGGCGCGATGGAGTTCTCGCACCAAACGAGACTCCCACCCACTAGTTCGATAATCTACATTATGTCAACTAACTAGTCGGTGGCCCTCTCCCGCAGGATGTCGAGGTAGTGCTGGTTGTACATGAAGCCCAGCATGTTGCCGAACGGGTCCACCACCGACGCCGTGACGAAGCCGTCGCCCCGCGTCGTGATCGGCTGGTGTTCCGTGGCGCCCAGGGCGAGCAACCTGTCGAGCGTCGCCCGCACGTCGTCCACCGCCCAGTAGATCACCTCGCCGGCCGGCTTCTCCGTCGGATGCGGCTGGTACGCCCGCTGGACGATGCCGAGCTCGTCGCTGTAGTCCCCGATGCGGAACTCGATATATCCGCCCGGCACCTCGAAGTACGCGTCGACGCCCAGGAGCTCGGCGTACCACTTCCGGGCGGCGTCCAGGTCGTCGGCGAAGTAGTTGACGGTCGCGAAGCCTCGCAGCATTGGCCTGTCCCTTCCTCGATCTGATGGCTCTGATGTCGTTGCCTGGAACCAGCATCCACGTCAAAGTGCTCACCAACCGAGCACTTTGACTGCGAGCATGTGCGGCATGCGTGCGGACCGCCTCGTGGCCACCCTGTTGCTCATGCAGTCGCGTGGCCGGGTCACCGCCGCGGAGGTCGCCGCGGAGCTCGAGGTGTCCGTGGCCACGGCTCGCCGCGACCTGGAGGCCTTGTCCGCCGCCGGCATCCCGGTCTACCCGCAACCCGGCCGCCGCGGTGGCTGGTCGCTCGTCGGCGGCGCCCGCACTGACCTCAGTGGACTGACCGCCACCGAGGCGCGGGCGCTGTTCCTGCTCGTCGGTCCGGCGGCCGCGGTCGCCCCGGACGCCAAGGCGGCGCTGCGCAAGCTCGTACGCGCGCTCCCCCAGACCTTCCGTGCGGACGCCGAGGCGGCCGCCGGCGCCGTCGTGATCGACCCGGTGCGCTGGGGTGGGCAGGGCCGCGAGCGGCCGACGACGGTCGAGCTGCTGCAGCGCGCGGTGGTCGCGCGGCGGAAGGTCCGGTTCGCCTACCGGAGCCGGAGTCGGGACCGCACCGAGCGGGTCGTCGACCCGTGGGGCCTCGTCGACAAGGACGACGTCTGGTACCTCGTCGCCGGCACCGAGCGCGGCCGGCGCACCTTCCGCGTCGACCGCATCGACGAGGCGGTCCTCACCGGTGAGGAGGCCGGCCGGCCGGACGACTTCGAGCTCGCCGAGGCGTGGGACGAGGTCGTCACCGAGGTCGAGCGGCGCCGCTCCCCCGTGTCGGCCGTCGTGCTGATCGAACACCGGTTCGTGCACGTTCTCGAGCGGCAGTTCGGCCGGCACTGCGAGGTGCTCGGCGAGGAGCGTGGTGGGCGCGTCCGCGTCCTGCTGGCCGCGCACCTGCCGCTGTCGATCGCCGAGCGGATCGCCGGCTGGGGTGCGACGATCGAGGTGGTCGACTCGCCGGCGGTCGAGGCGGAGCTGGCGCGGATCGGCGCGGAACTCGTTGCCAGATATGGACAAGTCGATACGTAGACAAGTCGCCGTGGCGTCTTATGCGCCGTGCCAGGACCGCCACAGCCGTTCGTACGCTCCCCCGGCGCCGACGAGCTCGTCGTGGCTGCCGAGCTCGGTGATCCGACCGCCGGCCATGACCGCGACGCGGTCGGCGTAGTGCGCGGTGTGCAGCCGGTGCGCGATGGCGATCACCGTGCGTCCGGCGAGGACCGCACCCATCGCGCGCTCGGCGTGCCGGGCGGTGGCTGGGTCGAGCAGCGCGGTGGCCTCGTCGAGGATCACCGTGTGCGGGTCGGCGAGCACCACTCGAGCGAGCGCGAGCTGCTGGGCCTGGGCGGCGTCGAGCGCGACACCGCCCGCGCCGAGCTCGGTGCCGAGGCCGGCGGGCAGCTCACCCACCCACTCGGCGTCGACGGCGACGAGCGCGGCGAGCAGGTCGGTGTCGGTGGCGGTGGGCGCCGCGATCGCGAGGTTGTCCCGCACGGTGCCGATGAACACGTGGTGCTCCTGGGTGACCAGGACGATCCGGCGGCGCAGCTCTTCGGGCGGCAGGCCGGCCACCGGCACGCCCCCGACCGTCACCGCGCCCGTGCGGGGCGCGTCGACGCCGGCGAGCAGCCGGCCGAGCGTGGACTTGCCGGCGCCGGACGGGCCGACGATCGCGAGCCGCTCCCCCGGCACCACGTCGAGGTCGACGTCGTGCAGGACATCGCGGTGTCCGGGTTGGTCGGTGGCTTGGTCGGTGGTGCTGTGGTAGGCGTAGCTGACGCCGCGGACCTCGATGCGGTCGTCGCGCGGGTGGCCGCCGGCGCCAGGCCCCTCGCCGGCCGTGGACGCGGCGGCACCGACGCCCTTGAGGCGGGCCATTGAGGCGCTGCTGCGCTGGAGGTTCTCGATCCACATCAGCACGCGGTTGAGCGGTTCGACGAGCTGCATCGTGTAGAGCGCCGCCGAGACCACCGCGCCGAGGCTGGTGAGGCCGCCGGTGTAGAGCAGTCCACCGACGACGAGGACGACACCGGTCGACACGACGTAGGAGAAGTCGATCTGCGGAAACAGCACGCTGCGCAGGTAGAGGGTGTACACGCGGGTGCGGTACGCCTCGGCCACCCGCCGGTCGCCGGCCCGCACGCGGCGGCGTTGCAGGCCGAACGCCTCGACCGTGCGGGCACCGTCCGCGGTGGCGGCGAGCGTCTCGGACATCTCGGAGTTGGCCGCGCCCTCGGCGAGGTAGGCGTCGCGGGCGCGACGCAGGTACCAGCGGGCGGCGAGCCAGAGCCCGCTGATGCCGGTCAGCGCGCTGAGCCCGAGCAGCGGGTCGAGCACGAACACGGCGCCGAGGATGAACACGGTCTGCAGGGTGCCGACGAACACCTCGGGTGCCGCGTCGCGCAGGGCGCCGCCGACGACGGCGATGTCGCCGGTGGTGCGGGCCATGAGGTCGCCCGTGCCGGCGCGCTCCACGACCGAGGTCGGCAGCGCGAGCGTGCGGTCGACGAACTCCTCACGCAGCCGGGCCAGCGCGCGCTCGGCGAAGCGGTGGGCCAGGTAGTGGGCGAAGCGGGTGAGCAGCACCTGGGCGACCGCGAAGCCGACGATCGCGAGCGCCAGCAGGTCCACTGTGGACACGGCGGGCCGGCCGCCCTCCACGTGGTTGACGATGCGGCCGATCAGCCAGGGCGGGGCGAGTCCGGCCGCGGCGGCGAGGGAGTTGGTCAGCAGCACGAGGACGGTGCCGCGCCTGTCGGTGGTGACGAGCTCGCGGTTGGCGCGCCGTACCGCGGCCCGGTCGGCGATGGGCAGCCGCCAGCCGTGTTCGGTCGGGATCACGGGTGCCCGCGCGCGTGCCGTCACACCAGCTCCTCCTCGCTGCCGCGGTACGCGAGGGACCGGTAGCCGGGCTCGGTGGCGAGGAGGTCGGTATGGCTGCCGGTGGCGACGACCCGGCCGTCGGAGAGGAAGGCGACGCGGTCGGCGCGATCGAGCAGCAACGGGGAGGTGCCGATGACGACCGTGGCCCGGCCGCGGCGGGCCTCGCGCAGCCGGTCGGCGATGACCGACTCGGTGTGCGCGTCGACCGCGGAGGTCGGCTCGACGAGGATCAGCACCTCGGGGTCGGCGAGCAGGGCGCGGGTCAGCCGCAGCCGCTGGCGCTGGCCGCCGGAGAGGTCCCGGCCCTGCGCCTCGACGTAGGAGGCGAGCTCGTCCGGCAGGCCGGTGACGATGTCGGCCGCGGCGGCGGTGTGGACGGCGGCGTGGATCTCGCGGTCGTCGTGGTCGCGTTCGGTGGCGACCGCGTCACGCAGCGGGCCGGCGAACAGGTAGGCGTCGTTGTCGGCCACGAGGATGCGGCGGCGGACCTCGTCGACGGGCATGGCGGCGAGGGGGCGGCCGTCCCAGGTGGTGTCGGAGTCGACGTAGTGGCCGAGCCGGTCGACCACGGCGAGCGCGTCGGCCGGCGCGGCGGCGGCGACCGCGAGCAGCTCGCTCGGGTGCACGGTGAGCCCGGACCGGGGGTCGTGGAGGTCGGCGGGCCGGGGCGGGCAGGGAGTGGTGGCGCGGTCGGGAACGGTGGGCCGGAGGTTGAGCACGCGGACCACGCGGCGCGCGGCGACGAGCCCGCGGTTGATGTCCTGCGCGCCCTCGATCAGGAAGTACACGGGGGTGGCGAGCACCGCGACGTAGCCGTACACCGCGACCATCTCGCCGACGGTGATCTCGCCGGCCGCCGTCATGCGGGCGGCGAGCCAGGTGACGGTGGCGAGGAAGAGGGCGGGCAGGCCGATCGTGACGGCCTCGATCCAGCTGGCGACCGCGCCGACCCGGTAGCCCTCCTCGCGCAGCTCGCGGGACTCGCGGTGGTAGCGCCGCGCGAACCGGTCCTTGCCGCCGATGCCGCACAGCACCCGTAGGCCCGCGACCATGTCGCCGGCGCGGGCGGCGAGTGCGCCCTGCTGCTCGCGGTAGGCGGTCTCGGCGTCGCGCATCCGGTTCAGCAGCGGGCCGAGGGAGACCAGCAGGGTGGGCACGCCGAGCAGGACGACGAGCGCGATCAGCGGGGAGATGCCGACGAGCAGCACGGCCACCGCGGCGTAGGAGACGACCGCGCCCACGCCGGGGCCGGTGCTGGTCATCGTGCGCATGATGCGGTCGAGGTCGGCGGCGCCGATGGAGACGACCTCACCGGTGCTGACCCGGCGCGGCAGCTCGGCACCGACGCGGACGGCATGGCGGACCACGACCTGGACGGTGCGCAAGCCGGCGTCGAGCCGGACGAAGGTCATCGTGCGGTGGCGCAGGATCCCGATCACGGAGTTGGCCATCCCGGCGGCGAGGATCAGGCCGACCCAGAGCCAGAGGGTGGACAGGTCGCGTGCGCGCAGCCCGTCGTCGATGGCGTGGGCGATCAGGTACGGCGGGACGACGAGGCCGAGCATCCAGGAGCTGCCGAACAGCATGCCGAGGCACACCCGGCCAGGTTGCTTTCTCACCAACCACAACAGATAGCGGAGCCCGCCCCGAGCGTCCGGAACGCCGGGATCGGCGTAGGGGACCTTGAGGCGCATGTCCCAACCCTATGGATTCCCTCGGGCGCGTCGTAATTCATTAACCGGGCCAACCGTTCGCTTGTAGCGTCACGGGGATTCGGAGGGCGATCGCCGAACGCGGCGAGGAGCGGCCGGGTGGGCATGAGAGTCTGGAGTGGATGCAGACGCAGCGCTGCTCGGCACTGGCCGAGGAGATCGGGGAGCCGCTGGCCGGGACCGCGGCCATGGCACGGTCCTGGTTGTGTCTGGAGCAGCCCGGTCCGTGGGGTCGCGACGCGCTGTCGGCGAGCCACCTCGACCCCGGCGTGTCCCGTGAGCTCGCCGCGCTCGCGGCGGGCACCGGGGTGCGGATCCTGTTGATCCGGCGGCCGGGCAGCCACCCCGACCGGCACCGCCCGGTCCCCCGGCACGTGTACCTGGCGCACACTGGGCCGGGCAACACGTGGCTCGAGCGGACGGTGGTCGGCGACCCGAAGGCCTTGCTGGACCTGGACTTCACCCGGGCCGGTGCGGGCGAGCCGGGGTTGCTCGGCGAGCGCGTGCCCGACCCGATGCTGCTGGTGTGCACGAACGGCAGGCGGGACGTGTGCTGCGCGCTGCGGGGCCGGCCGGTCGCCGCCGCGCTGGCGGGGTCGCACGGTGAGGCGGTGTGGGAGTGCACGCACCTCGGCGGGCACCGCTTCTCCCCCACCGCCCTGCTGCTGCCGACCGGGTACGCGTACGGCCGGCTCAACGTCGCGGCCGGTGGCCGGCTGCTCACCGGGACGGGGGTGGTGACCGGCGACTGCCGGGGCCGCTCCACGTGGCCGCCGGCCGGGCAGGTCGCGGAGCTGGCGGTGCGGGAACGGGTCGGCGACCCGGATCCGGACGCGCTGCGCGTGACGGCGGTCGAGGCGGGCGGGGACGGGTGGCTCGTGACCGTGGCGCATCGCGGCGCGCGGTGGCGGGTCACGGTGGCCGAGCGTGAGGTCTCGCCCGCGCGGCCGGCGAGCTGCGCGGCGGCGCCGACCCCGGCGATCGGCCTGGAGGTGCGCAGCATGCACCGGACCCGCGCGGGGCGCTAGGTTCCCAGCGCCTCGTCGAGGTCGGCGAGTACGCGGGACTTCGGGCGGGCGCCGACGAACGTGCGGATCGGCTCGCCGTCGCGGAACAGGATCATCGTGGGCAGCGACAGGACGTGGTAGGCGATCGCGGTCCGCTGGTTCTCGTCGGAGTTGATCTTGCGGATGGCGAGCCGGTCGGCGCGTTCCTCGGCGATCTCGGCGAGTACGGGCTCGATCATCCGGCAAGGCGGGCACCAGGCGGCCCAGAAGTCGACCAGCACGGGCCTGTCGCTGCGCAGGACCTCCTCGGCGAACGTGTCGTCGGTGATCGCGTGGAGGCCGGTCATGAGAGTTCCGCCTCCCCGGAATTCACTGTGTTGGTTACGTTAGGGGACGGAGGGTTCTGCCTGGTCACGTACCTGTGGCTGGCTTGCGTCACGTTCCCCTGAGGTGCGGGTGCGAGGCCCTCGGCCTGATTCGATCTTGAGGTTGACACAAGGGGTGTCATGTCAGCTCCTTGGTCGGGTGGGCGACCGTGCACGGGTCAGCGGTGAAGCCCGGACCGTCGTGGTGGCGGGCGAGCGCGTCGGCGAGCTTGTCGTGCAGCTCGGCGCGGACGGTGGAGAGCCGCTCGAGGCAGGCGTCCACCTCAGCGAGCTTGCGCCGGTACACCTGGATCGAGCCCTCGCAGGCGTCGCCCGCGGAGTGCCCGGCCCGCAGGCACTCGACGAACGGCCGGGTGTCGTCGAGCGTGAGCCCGACGGTCTGCAGCGTCCGGATCTCGGTGACCAGCCGCAGGTCGTCCTCGTCGTACTCGCGGTAGCCGTTAGCCGACCGCTGCGCCGTCAACAGCCCCTGGGACTCATAGAACCGCAGCGCGCGGGTGGTGGTGCCCGCGCGCCGGGCGAGCTCGCCGATTCGCATGCACCCGAGCGTAAACATTCCCGCGCGCGTCAAGGCAAACCTCGGCGGCACGACCCGGCGCGCCGGGCGGTCACATCGGCCAGAAGGGGCGCACCTCGACCATGCCGAGCTTGGCCATCGGGTGGCGCGCGGCGATCTCGATGGCCTCGTCCAGGTCGGCGCACTCGATGATGTCGAACCCGCCCATCTGCTCCTTGGTCTCTGCGAACGGCCCGTCGGTCACCAGTGTCTCGCCGGCTCGCACCCGGACGGTCGTCGCGTCGCCGGCCGGGCGCACCCGGTCGCCGGTCAGGTGGACGCCGCGCCGGTTCAGCTCGTCGACCCACGGCTGGGCGTCCAGCTCCTCGGGCGTGTGGTCGGCGGGGTCGAACGGCCCCTCGGTGCAGATCAGCAGCAGGTACTTCACGTCGTCCTCCTCTGTTCGGCGACACCCGACCGACGAACGGGACCGGTCCATATCTACGCCTTTCGCAAAAGACCGGCGCCCCGCGGGTGGCGGGGCGCCGGCCTTGGCGTCGGAGGACGGGTCAGTAACGCGGCGGTTCATCGGACAGCTCGGTCGACTCCGGCGGGCGGCCGGGCGGCTGCGGCGGGGTCTGCGGTGACTGGACGGGCTTGGGCTCCTGCACCGCCGGCGTCTCGGGCTCCGGCGACGGCGGTGTCACGTCGGGCATGGGAGCCGGTGCCGCGATGGCCCCCGAGATGACCGGGCGGACCGGTCCGGCCGCTGACGTGAGCGGGCTCGGCACCTCCTGGCGGGCGACCGCCTCCGCGGCCCGCACCGCCTCGGCGACCTGCGGGTCGGTCGAGGTGTCGAACCAGCTCTTGATCTCCTCCTCGTCCTCTTCCTTGTACGACGGCGGCTCGTAGGCCGGCGGCTCGTAGCGGAACACGCCGTCGTCGCCGGGTGCGCCCAGTGCCTTGGCAAAGCCCTCGAGGGCCTTGCCGAAGTCGTTGGGCAGCATCCACACCTTGTTGGCGTCGCCCTGCGCCATCTGCGGCAGCGTCTGCAGGTACTGGTAGGCCAGCACCTCGGGGGTCGGCTTGCCGGCCTTGATCGCGTCGAACACCTTCTCGATCGCCTTCGCCTGGCCCTGCGCCTGCAGGTAGCGGGCGGCGCGCTCACCTTGGGCGCGCAGGATCCGGGACTGCCGCTCGCCCTCGGACGCGAGGATGGCCGCCTGCTTGGCGCCCTCGGCCGAGAGGATCTGGCTCTGCTTCTGGCCTTCCGCGGTCTTGATCGCCGCCTCGCGGGTACCTTCCGCGGTGAGGATCATGGCGCGCTTCTCCCGGTCGGCGCGCATCTGCTTCTCCATCGAGTCCTGAATGGACGGTGGTGGGTCGATCGCCTTGAGCTCCACGCGAGCGACCCGGATGCCCCACCGGCCGGTGGCCTCGTCGAGCACGCCGCGCAGCTGACCGTTGATCGAGTCGCGCGAGGTGAGGGTCTCCTCCAGGCTCATGCCACCGACGACGTTGCGCAGCGTCGTCGTGGTCAGCTGCTCCACACCGATGATGTAGTCGGAGATCTCGTAGACCGCGTCGCGCGGCTGAGTGACCTGGAAGTACACGACGGTGTCGATCGACACGGTCAGGTTGTCCTGGGTGATCACCGGCTGCGGCGGGAACGAGACGACCTGCTCGCGGCGGTCGATCCGGGCCCGTACCCGGTCCAGGAAGGGCACCAGGAAGTTCAGGCCGGGCTCGGCCGTCGACTTGTATCTCCCGAGCCGTTCGACCACCGCGGACTGCGCCTGCGGGATCACCAGGATGGACTTCACCACGATCGTGAGTACGAACAGGACCACGACCACGACGATGATGACGATGGTCAACGTGCCTCCACTCCGGCTCGGGTTGGCGCTTCCTGGTCGGCGCCCACGAAGTAGATCACAAGATCGTCCCGAACCTGGTCATGCGGGCGTCGCGTCCCCGGAGAAAGTTGGACGCGATCATCGGACTGCCGCCCCGCCGGCCACCTCTCTCAATCGGAGTCCGCCAGCACCACGGCGGTGGCCCCGGCGATCTCCACGATCGTCACCGACTCGCCCGGCGCGATCTCCGTGTTGTCGCCGAACGCGCGGGCCGACCACATCTCGCCGTCGAGCTTCACCTGGCCGCCGTGCTCGTTGACCGTCGACACCGCGACGGCCTTGCGGCCGATGAGCGCATCCGCGTTCGTATGCACGATGTCCCCGTGCAGGCGGCGCTTGAGCCACGGTCTGGCGAAGGTCACGAGTCCGATCGACACGACGGCGAACACGCCCGCTGCGACGATCGTGTTGTCGAAGATCCAGTCGGCGCCCGCACCGAGCAGGGCCCCGATACCGACCATCAGCAGGAAGAAGTCTCCGGACAGGACCTCGGCGGCGATCAGCGCGATGCCCCCGATGAGCCATAGCAGCGCGGCCATGCCCCCCATGATCTCAGATTTTGGGCGGTATGGTCACTACTCTTCACCGATGGTGACGAAGTCGATGAGTCGCTCCACGGCGCCGATCAGCGGGGTCTCCAGGTCCTTGTAGCTGCGTACCCGGGCCAGGACCCGGCGCCAGCCGTCGGCCGGGTCGCCCCAGCCCAGCGCCTCGCAGACGCCCTCCTTCCACGGCACGCCACGGGGAACCACCGGCCACGCGCCGATCCCCACCGACGCCGGCCGCACCGCCTGCCAGACATCTACGTACGGGTGCCCGGTGACCAGCACGTTCGGGTCGCGAAGCTCGGCGACGGTCCGGGACTCCTTGCTGCCGGCCACGAGGTGGTCGACGAGCACGCCGAGCCGCCGGCCGGGCCCGGTGCCGAACTCGGCCACCCGCCCGGGCAGGTCGTCGATCCCGTGCAGCGGTTCGACCACGACGCCCTCGACGCGAAGGTCGTGCCCCCACACGCGTTCCACAAGCTCCGCGTCGTGGATGCCCTCCACCCACAGCCGGCTGTCCCGGGCGGTCCGGGCGGTGCGCCCCTCGACGCGGACCGATCCGGACGCGGACACCGTGGCGCCCCTGGCCGGCGTCGCGGGCGGCCGGGTCAGCGTCACGGGCTTGCCGTCGATGAGGAAACCGGCCGGTGTCAACGGGAACAGGCGGTGGCGGCCGTGCCGGTCCTCCAGCACCACGTGCCCGTTCTCGAACCGGGTCACCGCACCGCAGAAGCCGCTCGCGGGGTCCTCGACGACGAGCCCCGGCTCGGCGACCACCTCGGGCACCGCACGCCGGTTCTGCCCGCGGGACAGGACGTCCCCGCCATAACGGTCGTAGCGCACGGCCGCGACCCTATCGACCCTCCGGGTGAAAACTTCGGCACCGACCCGTCGGAGTGTCGGTCCCCCGGACGACGATGGGAGTGTGACGCACCCGCAGGCGCGGCCCGATCCGGCGTTCGGGCTGCTGAAGCTGTACGACGAGGCGCTGCCGCACGTCTACGGCTACCTGCTGACCCGCTGCCGCGACCCCGGGCTGGCCGAGGACCTGACCGCGGAGTCGTTCCTCGCCGCCGTGCACGCGGTCCGCAAACCCGGCGCGCCCGACGTGTCGATCCCATGGCTGATCGGTGTGGCCCGGCACAAGCTGGCCGACCACTGGCGCCGCGTCGAGCGGGAGCAACGTGGGCTGCGACTGCTGGACGGTGAGCCGGAGCGGATCGAGGACCCGTGGGACGCGACGGTGGACACGATCCGCGCCCATGAGGTGCTCGGTCGGCTCGGCCCACACCACCGCGCCGCGCTCACGTTGCGGTATCTCGACGGGCTGCCGGTGCTCGAGGTGGCCCGGCACCTGGACCGCACCGTGCACGCCACCGAGGCGCTGCTGGTGCGGGCACGCGCCGCGTTCCGCCGGATCTACGAGGGAGAGGAGGGCTCGCGATGACACGTCAACCGACGGATCCGTTCGAGGCGCTGCGCGAGCCCGTCACGCCGGTCGATCCCAACCCCGACTTCGCCGGGCGGCTGCGGCTGCGGCTGACCCGGGAGGTCTTCGCACAACCAGGAGGAATCATGTCCGAGCAGACTGTCGCCCAACGGGTCGAGCGGGAGCCGGCCTGGGGCCCCACGCTGGAGCCCTACATCGTCGTGGCCGACGCGCGGCGCGCGCTCGCCTGGTACGTCGAGGTGCTCGGCGGGGAGCAGCGCGGTGAGCCCTATACCAACGCCGACGGCACCATCGGGCACGCCGAGGTCGGGCTCGGCGACGCCGTGCTGATGCTCTCCGAGCCCTCCGACCTCTGGCCCGACGTGCCCGTGCGCGCGCCGGACTCGCCGATGCACAGCCACACCCTGCACCTGCAGGTGGACGACGTGGACGCGACCACCGAGCGAGCGCGGCGGCGGGGCGCGGCCGTGGAGCGGGAGCCGACCGACCAGCCCTACGGTCGCGGCTCGGTCATCGTGGACCCGTTCGGCCACCGCTGGATGCTGCTGCGGCCGCCGGCCTCGGCCACCCGGTTCCGGCAGGGCGACATCGCCCACGTGACGATGGTGGCCCCCGATGCCGTGCGGGCGAAGGACTTCTACGAGGCGGTGCTGCGGGTGCCGTTCGCCCCGGGCGGCACGGCGGGCGCGTGGGGCACTGAGGCGACCAACCCGCCGTTGGGCATGTGGTCGCCGCCGGACGCCGCGCCGCAGGTGCAGCTCTGCTTCCGGGTCGACGACATCGCCGCGGCCGTCGAGCGGGTCCGTGCCGCGGGCGGCAGTGCGGCCGAGGTGGAGCGCAAGCCGTACGGCCTGCTGGTCGAGTGCGACGACGACCAGGGCTTCCACTTTCAGCTCTGGCAGCCGTCCGACTGACGCGTCACGTGCGGCCGGCGGCGCGACCGAACAGCCCGGCCAGCACCCGGACCTGCTCGACGAGTTCGGGCGGCGAGAGCACCTCGAACTCGAAGCCGAGCTGGGCGACGTGCACGGGGAAGTCGGCCAGCGTCGGGCCGCCGACGTGCAGCAGGCAGCTGTCCTCGTCGACCGCCTCGACCAGTCCGGACGCCGGGGTCACCCGCTCGGCCGCGAGGTGCGCGGGCGCGTGCAGGCGGATCGTCGCCCGGTAGCGGTAGGGCGCCGAGGAGATCGCGCGCGAGATGTAGCCGGCGACGTCGCGCTCCGGCGGCTCGCGCGGCGGGAACCGCGGGCCGGGCGCCGGCGTGCCCGCGATCCGGTCCACGCGGAACGTGCGCCAGTCCGCCGCCTCGCGGTCCCAGGCGAGCAGGTACCAGCGGCGGCCGGTACAGGCGAGGCGGACCGGCTCGACCAGCCGCCGGGTGTGCGTGCCGTCGGCGCTGGTGTACCGCAGCCGCAGCGACTCGCGGTCCCGGCACGCGGTGGCCAGCGACGTCAGGAGGGCGGCGTCGACCGTCGGGCCCCGGCCCGCGAGCGACACGGTGGTGGAGCCGAGCGCGTTCACCCGGCGCCGCAGCCGCGACGGCAGGATCTGCTCGAGCTTCGCGAGCGCCCGCACGGACGTCTCCTCGATGCCGGCGATCGTGCCGGTCGCCGCGGTGCGCAGGCCCACCGCGACCGCCACCGCCTCGTCGTCGTCGAGCAACAGCGGCGGCATCGCGGCGCCGGCCTCGAGCCGGTAGCCCCCGGCCGCGCCCGGGGTGGACGTGACCGGGTAGCCGAGGTCGCGCAGCCGGTCGACGTCGCGTCGCACGGTCCGTAGCGTCACGTCGAGCCGCGACGCGAGCTCGTTGCCGGTCCAGTCGCGTCTGGCCTGCATCAGCGACAGCAGTCGCAGCAGCCTTGCGGAGGTCTCCAACACGTCCGGAATTCTCGCAGGCATCGATGACCGAATCTGTCACCAATGCCCGTTAGCGTCCGGACCATGACGAACATCGAGATCCGCCCCTTCCACATCCGTGTCCCGCAGGCCGACCTGGACGACCTCGACCGCCGGCTCGCGGCCACCCGCTGGCCCGACGAGCTGCCCGGCGTCGAGTGGAGCTACGGCGTTCCGCTCGGCTACCTCCGGGAGCTCGCCGAGTACTGGCGCACCGGCTTCGACTGGCGCGCACAGGAGAAGCAGCTGAACGACCTGCCGCAGTCCGTCACCGAGCTCGACGGGACGACCGTCCACTTCGTACACGTCCGCTCCCCCGAGCCGGACGCGCTGCCGCTGGTACTGACCCACGGCTGGCCGGGCTCGTTCATCGAGTTCCTCGACGTGATCGGCCCGCTCACCGACCCGGTCGCACACGGCGGCTCGGCCGCGGACGCCTTCCACCTCGTCATCCCGTCGCTGCCCGGCTTCGCCTTCTCCGGGCCAACGCGCGAGACCGGCTGGCACACCCAGCGCATCGCACGGGCGTGGGCCGAGCTAATGGCACGCCTGGGCTACGACCGCTACGCCGCGCAGGGCGGCGACTTCGGCGCGCTGGTCTCGCCCGACCTCGGCCGGGTCGACCCCGAGCACGTGGTCGGCGTGCACGTCAACGCTGCCACGGTCGGCTTCATCCCGTTCGGTGACGTCGACGAGTCCTCGCTGACGGAGGTCGAGAAGGCCCGCTGGGCGCGCCAGCAGGCGTTCCAGCGCGACGGCAACGCCTACTTCCAGGTACAGGCCACCCGCCCGCAGACGATCGCGTACTCGCTCACCGACTCCCCGGTCGGTCAGCTCGCGTGGATCGTGGAGAAGTTCAAGGAGTGGACGCACCCGGCGGACGCGCCGCCCGAGGCGTCGATCGACCGTGACCGGATGCTGGCCAACGTGATGCTGTACTGGCTGACCGGCACCGCCGGCTCCGCCGCGCGGATCTACTACGAGAACGTGCACGGCGGCGCGTGGCCGTACCGCACCGAGGTGCCGACCGGCGTGGCCGCGTTCGCCGAAGACATCCCGATCCGGCGGTACGCCGAGGAGACCAACACGATCACGCACTGGACCGACTTCGACACCGGCGGGCACTTCGCCGCGATGGAGGTCCCCGACCTGCTGGTCGCGGACATGCGAGAGTTCTTCCGGAGCCTGCGCTGAGGGAGGGCCGTGACCGTGGCGGAACTGAGCCTGCGAGCGATCAACAGGGCGACACTCGCCCGCCAGCTGCTCGTCGAGCGCGATCCCCGCGGCGCCGAGGCCGCGATCGAGCACCTGGTCGGCATGCAGGCACAGGCACCGTTCCCGCCGTACACAGGCTTGTGGACCCGGCTGTCCGGCTTCCGGCCGGAACACCTCGCCGACGCACTGCTCGAGCGGCGGGTGGTGCGCATCGTCCTCATGCGCGGCACCGTGCACCTGGTCACGGCCGCCGACGCCGCGTTCCTGCGCCCGCTCGTACAGGTGATCATGGACCGCGACCTGCGGACCAACACGCTGCATGCGGGGAGCCTGCACGCCGTGGACGTCGCCGAGGTCGCCGGCGCTGCCCGGCAGGTGCTCGAGGAGCGGGCGTGCACCGCGAAGGAGCTGGGCGCGGCCCTGGCGCGGGGGTGGCCGGACGTCCCGCCCGGCTCGCTCGCGCACGTCGCCCGCGGGCTGCTGCCGCTCGTGCAGATACCGCCGCGCGCGGTGTGGGGCCGGTCCGGCCAGGCGAGGTACCGCACGGCCGAGCACTGGCTGGGCCGTCCGCTGGACCCGGCACCGGATCCGGCCCGGCTGGTGCGGCGGTACCTCGCCGCGTTCGGACCCGCGGCGGTGGCCGACGTCCAGACGTGGTCCGGCCTCACCCGGCTGCGTGAGGTGGTCGAGCCGCTGCGGCCCTCGCTGCGTGTCTTCACCGACCCGGGCGGCCGGGAGCTGTTCGACCTGCCGGACGCGCCACGGCCCGCGCCCGACCTGCCGGTGCCGGTCGGCTTCCTGCCCGAGTTCGACAACCTCCTGCTCTCCCACGCCGACCGGAGCCGGGTCATGAGCGAGGAGCACCGCAAGCGGCTCTTCGGTGTGAAGAACGGCGTGTTCCCGGGAACGTTCCTGGTGGACGGTTTCGTCTGCGGCGAGTGGCGCATCACCAGGGCACGGAAGGCAGCGACCCTGACGATCACCCCATGGGCCAAGGTGTCAAAGACGGACACCACGGCGCTAACCAGGGAGGGCGCCCGCCTGCTCGAGTTCGCCGCCGCCGACACGGAAACCCGAACCGTGGCGGTGTCCACCTAACCTCGCGAGTCCAACGCCCAGGACCCGCGAGTCCAACATTCGGAACACGCGTGTTCGACACTCGAATGTCGACACGCGGCCGGTACGTTCGACTCGCCGGTCTCGAACGTTG